>NZ_JBQHVU010000017.1:0-60724 GCF_052064335.1 Candidatus Weimeria sp. HCP3S3_B5
AAAAAAGCGTGCCGCAAAATGCAACACGCTCTGGTAGGAATATTTAGTTAACTCAGATAATAAAATGCAGTTTTTGTGACGCCGGAGGGAATTTTAATTTGGCGTATGACACTAATGGCAGGTCAGTTTTATTTGTGAATCACCTTATTTACACTGAAAATTGACCCATCTGGATCAGATCTTTTCACACTTATTTAATTCGGTTGAAGCCACGCCCCTTTATGGGGCGTGGTGATTGACTACTTATTCGCTCAACAGAGCTGTGACTTTATCGGATAATTCTGCAACCTTTTCAGATATAGTCTTATCCGTATCTTCTATCCTAGATTTTGGTGCTACCAGTTTTATTCTTTTCAATCTCTTTAGTATTGCCATTCTTCCGTAAAAGAATCTCCACCTTTGCATGTTTATCTGCGCCGCAAACCAAACCAATTCAGAAAAAGTCATCTTATACTTTGGTATCAAAACTCTTACAGCACTGCCACCATTTCCACGAGCCATAAATCTCCATGGTTGAACACTAGCTCTTCCAAAACAAGTTACAGTTATAGCACCATTTTCAAATACTTCTCCGTCAACATCTGCCACCAATCTAACGATACTATTCAATGGGTCTCCTGAAGAAATATAAGGGCAAGAGCCATCGCTATAATTACTCTCACCACTAGATTTTCCGCCTTTAACATGAAAGAATTTTTCAATACTGCCCTCTTTCCCATAAGGCATATCGGGAAGTTCTGGCAGTTCTGGAAAGTCTGGTATTACTTCATCCGATATGTCCTCAATACTCACAGCGGCTTTAAGTATTGATTTCACGATATCTTCCCTATATTTTTCCTGTTCCTCCTCCGGAAAATCTGGTTGAGGTAAATATTGTTCAGGACAAAATTCTGCACCCTCCTTTAAAATTTCTCCTGCTTCTATTACCGTTACTAAATTCGATGAAGTCTTCCTTCCTGTTCTAAACTTTTTGAACTCTGATAAAACCTCTCCTAATTGCGAACCAGAAGTCTCAACTCTTTTGCCCTTTAGTTTTTTATACCCATCATTCCATATTTTAGCCATGAAAACTTTATCGGTTGTCTCCTGAGGTCTCTTTGCCCATGCTATCATGATCGTTGTATCTACCGCAGTTGGATAAAACAAATCTCCTGGCAAACTAATCATCCCCAATAGTGTATGTTTCTTTAGAAAGCTATTTCTCCATAAAGAATTATCATCATCTGCAAATATCCCCGATTTTACAACAACAGCCATTAGTCCTAAAGTTTGAAGTGTATCCATAGCTGCATCTATAAAATCTCTTTCCGGTTCATCTTCCTGAGAAAACGGAGGATTCAACAACGCCTTTGTAAACCTACCAGATACTGCTTTTTTACTTTTATCATCAAAGCAACTCGCATTTTCAATATTACTTTTTCCATCCCCCCTAAAAAACATATTCAATGTCGCAAGAGCCCACACCGTAGGGTTTGTGTCAAATCCATATAAAGATTCTCTGATAACGTTATGTGGGATTCCCATTTCTTTATATGTTGAAAGCATTCTGTCAAAAGCTGCCACTAAGAAACCACCAGACCCACATGCAATATCAATTACTTTATCTTTAGCAGTTACATCAATCAGCTCTGCACAATACTTCGTAATATGTCTCGGCGTAAACACAATTCCCAAAGAATTATTGTCATAACCATAACGGATAAATGCCTCGTAAAGCAATCCCAAAAAATCAGTGTCAGTCTGAAGAATAGATCTAATATTCAGCATTTTGAGAATATATATAATCTTTCCCATTCTAGGAGCTAATCTTGAATAATCAGCTTCTGACATCTTTAATGTTTCTATCAGTTGCTTCTTTTTTGTTCCCTCAAAATGATCGGTGGAGTTAATCGCGTCCGCAACCAACTGATTTATGGAATTTAATTCATTGCCTGCTGTTAAATCTATTTCTCCTTGATACATTGCAGTTATTACTGCACCCAACACTTTAGGCCTTAATGACGGTTCGATTTTAGCTGACCTTAATATTGACGAAAGTTCTATAGCAGTTGCGATATAATCCGAAACATTTGGTATAGACACTTCTGTTGTTCCATTATTTGTAATTATTGCATTATCTACTTCCGCTACACTTGGAAAACTTGTAAGAACAAATCCACGCGCAGATAAATCTATCCAGTCCTTACCATTGAAATACTTTGTAACAAACAAATACCCGTTATCTTCTTCGCCTGCAACACCAACTGCAATATTTACTTTATATTTTCCATGTTTGTTTATGGCATCCGCATATCCTATTGCTTCGTTTACTGCATTGTCTATTTTATTCTTTTCATTTTTAGCCTCAACAACTACTATTGGCTGATAATTTTTACATACTAAAAAATCAGGCTTTGTCTTTCCAAGCCCTGAATCTGTAAAATAATCTTCTATCTCTTGCTCTTCGAGAAATTGTCCCCCTTTCTGTGGATGCCTGACATCCCATCCTTTTTGAGCAGCAACTTTTCTCACAAGATATCGACATCTCGATTCAGCTCTTTTACTTCTCGCCATTATATCTTCTCCTTTTTCGTTTTCGGCATTACCAAATCGCCTTCCGCTACCTGTCATCCGACTTGTACCATGCGGGAGTCGGAAGCAGGGTTATCCCATAATCGTTGTAGGCGTCGATACGGTTGCCGAGCATAAGGTTCCATATCTTACGGCAGCAGCCGAAGGTCTTTGCAAATAAGATTTTCTGGTCGGCTGTAGGGTACAGCCTGTAAACATATGCTTTGTTCATAATGATATTATAACATATCTGAGCCAATAAGAAAACGAACATTCTGTTCTTATCTGCTTCAGATAAGCACTATTTACGGGCTTTCATCTCGGGAACAAGTTCCCGAGAATTCCCGCCCGATTACTTAAACACAAATTTCTCTGCTGATAGGTCTTTGTTTGTTTAGAGCCACCTTAATTTTTTAAGATGAAAAAAGAAAAACTTTTTGAAAGAATTTCAAAAAAACTATTTACAGAAATCAGATTTATGAGATAATAATTATAGTAAAAAGTAAACAAAGTTTCATGTTTTAAGATAAGGAGAAAATATATATGACAAAGAAGAAATCTACAAAGAGGATTAAAGTAATGGCGATTGTGATGGCACTGTCTGTTATTGTGTGTGGTGTCGCCGTAGGGGTTGCTGCGAGTACGAAATCTGATTATAGTGGTTATTACATTCCGACTGCCGATGGGCAGGATATTGGCAAAGGTATTCCTTATGAGGAAGATACTGATATCAAAAAATTTCTGGACAAAGATAGGCAGTTCAATAGATATGCCTATCAAGAGGTCATGGAATATAGCCATATAAACGCAATTGCTTTATATGAATTACACGCTAAATGGGTTTATGATAAAAGTGATCAGATATATAAAATTTCTTTTACGCCTGACCCTAAAAATGCAGCAACGTATTCCATACTACAATATAATTCAAAATGCCATTATCTGAAAAAGTTTTTAAATAGAGATAATCTTACGCCAGAACAGATAGAGAAGATAAAGAACTTCAAGTATCCTGAAGGCTTCTGAATAACTAAAGTCACGGGTGTCAGCCCGCATGAGCATAAAAAGAACCATCCTTTTCTCGATTGAGAATTGGATGGTTCTTTTTTATTAAACTATCAGACGTTTGGAAGAAGTGACCAGACTGACTGCTATCTATTCACCATCAGCAGCTTCATTATCATCGTCATCATCATACTGACTGCCATCATCTGCATCGTCGATTGCACCACTGTAATCTATATCATCTATACCCTCGTCTTGTTCGATATTATAATCGTTATCGTACAGCTCGGGCTCTTCAGATATATCTATCAGTGTTTCATCATAGTCATCATCTTCAGTCTCAGTAACCTCCGATACTTTATTTATGTCGGTTACGATCTTATCAACCATCATTCCGCCATTTTCCTTGTCTTTTACAACCTGATAATAGCTATCATTTATTCTGATAATACCATAATGCACTTTTCCATTTGATGATACATAATACGGCACTATGATAATATTCTTCTGATCCTTCTTGAATTTATCATCCTCACGTACATTTTTTACAGATGTTATAGTCGGAATCAGATATGATTCAATATCTTCATTTCTTTTGAAGGCAGTCTGATGATTGTCTTCATGTGAGATATCGATATCTTGACTATTTTTATCGTCTTTATCTGGTTCGAAAAAACTATGCTGCTGGGTCAGCAGGGGAATATCTCCCAGGAGATAGTTGTCTATATCAGCCTCAGAGCTGTCTTTATCAAGCCATATTGTCCTTTCTTTTACATTGTTGATATTGTAGTCTTTCTTGTTAAAGTGTACCTCTCCTGTATCATTAAGAGTCCTCATGAATGCTACATATCCGGATACACCATCTTTATTTCTGTTGTTCCATTTCAGACGGAGCACTGACTGTCTTATCTGCTGAAGCGTGGTATCCTGATTTTCGGTGGTATAGTATCCTCTTTCGAGCATATAGCCGTCAACATACCTGTCACCGTTCTTATACTTACCATAGCCTGCTACAGTAGGATCGTTGTTCAGCTCCTCAAAATCGAAATCTCTGTTGTTGACATCATATATGCCTACATAGGTGATAGAGACAGATTTAGAGTCAAGACAGACAGCAGTAGGATCTTTCTGTTTGTCGCTGAATTTAGCCCTGCATCCGGTATTTGTTCCCTTGCTGTCGTCATTTCCGTCAACATGTTTCTTTGATTCAGCCTGCTCCTGCGACAGCTCTGAACGACCAGACTTATAATACACAGCTCTTACAACATATACATATTCACCAGTCTTTGCATCGTCAGGCATTATATCTCTGAACAGTATGTAGTTCTGCTTCTTCTGGCTCTGATTATTACCACTTGATGCACTATCTTTTTCTCCAGACTGACTGCCTTTATTCGTGCCTTCTGTCTGTTCTTTTTTATCCTCATCATCTTTTACTGTATAGGTGACTTCAGACATATCAGATGCAGTGATATTCGGATCGTAGTCATAACTTGGCTTTCCAGAGAACACAGGTGTTGCGTCTTCGTCCTTGCTATCTCTTACAGTATCGTCGTCATTTACATATTTACCGTTGAGCTTACGCCATCTGTAAATATCGTAATGGTCTACTTTACCGTCAGCAGGTTTTCTCCACATAAGGAAGTTTACTTTGCCGTTGGACTCGGAACGGATTTTGGTTATGCTTTCAACGTCGCTCTTTATCTTGTCACTCTTCTGACCTTTTTCCTTTTTATTCAGAGCTTTGCTGTAGTCATTACTGTAATTTGATGCATTGATACGTCCGAAGTCATATTCGCTGCCTTTTTTCTTTTTGCTGTTCTCTACAACTTCATTGGCATCAGCCTTCTCACCGCTGCTGTAAGTGTCATAGCTCTCATGCAGATCGAGTCCGTTAGACGAATTCTTTTTGTCATATGTAGCAGGTCTTTCAAGGAAAGCTGTCCTCTGACGTACAATCTCATGGCTTGAACCAGTATATACCGACCTTTCAGGAGCGGATTTATACTCGTCCAGAGCTTTTGAACTGATTGCCATGTCACCGGATCTGCTGTTCTTTACTCTCTGCTTCACCGAATCAGAACCATCAATAAGATTTACCAGATCTTCAAGCTGAGTGCTGGTCTCAGGTATAAGCTTATAATATGTGCTGTCAGCATCCTGAGCACCTGCTCTGTCACTTCTGTCATCCGCATCGTAAGGTCTTCTGCTATATTCCTTATGCCCGGCATACAGCTCACCATAAGCTATAGCCTGTACTCTTACATCATAAAGAGTATAGTCGGTCATATCCTTATCGTTAAGTTCATATCCGTACTTGTCCGTAAGGGTTGACTTATCTTCTGAAAGTTCATCATCGATAACATTTTCAAGACTGGCTTTCAGATATCCTTTATAATCGCCAGTCCTTTCAAGTTTTCCTTTTACGTATGCAGTGTTAGCTTCCTTGCCCTTGAGTGGACTTTCATTCAGCTCGTTCTTGTCATACTTGACAGTTTTTGCATAAGTAATCTCGTACTCATCGGCATTGGTTACAGGTTTCCAGTAAACAGTCAGTGAACGGTTGCCTTTGACAACCTTTACATCTTTGACTTCCGGTAAATATCCTGCTTCTGCATAATCGCTTACTACGGAATGGGTAGCTGCCTTGTCAATGGCTGCCTGTCCTGCTGCTCCGTCTGCCGGGGTTTCATGACCAACAGCTATAACCCGATACTGATATACGCCGCCATTTTTAACTGGTATATCAGAAGGAGAATCTTTTTTATCAAGCCTGTCAAGGAACACGGCTTCGTCATGCTCCATATAATAATATTTGTTCTGATTATTCTCATCTTTTGAAGAAGTATCAGTGATTCCATCAGGCATATCAGGAGCACTGTAGTTTACTCCATTATAATTCTGATTTTCCTTGTCATCTTCATCTACGAGTACAGAATATGCATCTTTGTTGATTTTTGCAATATTTACCCAGCCACCAGTGCCGTTTGTTGCACTGTACTTTCTTCTCTGGATGTAATATCTGTCAGCAAGACCATCAGTTGTAAAGTGAACCTTTACTGCATAAAACACCTTTATCCTTAAGTCTCTTTACGTAATATTTGATCTGATCGACCTTACAGTCCAGATTTTCGGCAATCTTACTCTGAGAAACTGATGGTTTGATTCTCATCTGATCAATGATGCCTATTTCAATAGCTGATAGTTCCACATCACCTTGGGTAGTCTCCCCATCCATCTCGGCATCCAGCGGTACAATTAGATTAAGAGCAGGTATCTCCCGACTTTAGTCGGGAGATGAATGCGACAGATACTGCAAAATTTCATTTTGAATACTGATTCTGGATATATTTTTCAACTACATCTTTACTCATGCTGCCAAGAGTGCTCATAAAGTAACTATGGCTCCAGAGATGCCCACCCCAAAACCTGGATTTCTTTATTTCTGGGTGTGCTTTAAAGAACAGTCTTGCGCTGCCACCCTTTAAGGCCTTGACTATATCCGTGGGTGCGTATTTTGGTTTAAATGATATCAGCATGTGTATGTGATCCGGCATGACCTCCATAGTTTCGATCTCGACATCATTAAGGCTGGCTATATGCATTAAGATATCTTTCATTTCATCCACAAGCTCCGGGGTAGTAAAAGCCTTCTGCCTGTATTTCGTCACCCATATCAGGTGAAAATGAAAATTGTACACATAATTCCGTTCATAATGAGCACCTTCAACCCGTGGTTTGCGTTTCATATGTGTTACCTCCTAGTACGATAATTATAGCATATAATACTTTATTTTCAATCTCATATGTGTTATAATATCATCATAGAAAGGAGGCACTTCTTATGAAGGCTATGAAAGATTATAAATATCATGCCGGTATCGTACTGCGGATATATCCGTCAGACTGCCAGAAGCATCTGATAGCTGTAAATTCAGGCTGCCAGAGATATGTGTATAATCACCTCGTAGCTGTCAATAATGAGATATACCGCCTTTCCAAAACAGCAGAGTTCGTACCTTGCGACAGACAGCGTATAGACTACCTCAAAAGTGTACGGCACCATTCAGATATAGCGAACCAGGCACCGTTCCTTTATGGCAGCGAAGTCGATAAATATGTCATCGACAATGCGATCATAAATTACCAGACCGCATGGAAGAACCAGAAGGAACGTCATCTTGGAGCGCCTGTATTCCATAAGAAAGGCTATGCCCAGTCGTACCAGACTAACTGCCATTATAGTAAAAATGGCACGGGCAGCGTTCGTTTTCTGGATGAAAGCCACCTGATATTACCCATCCTGAAACGTATCCGTTTTGCAGGCTCGAAGAAGCGTATCTGGCAGATACTTGACCGCAGCCATGAAACTACGGATAACTTTATCCGTATAGGCACAGTCACGATATCACGTGACTCATGCGGCGAATATTATGTATCACTGGCACTTGCAAGTGACACCCCGTTCAGGGAGTGCCGTAAAAAAGCAACAAACAGTCCGATTGGCATAGATATGAACCTGTCAAACTTCTGCACGATGTCTGATGGAACTGTAGTTCCAAATCCGAAGTACAGGAAATCTGTTCAG
This sequence comes from Candidatus Weimeria sp. HCP3S3_B5, assembly GCF_052064335.1. Lineage (NCBI taxonomy): Bacteria > Bacillati > Bacillota > Clostridia > Lachnospirales > Lachnospiraceae > Candidatus Weimeria > Candidatus Weimeria sp. HCP3S3_B5. The sequence continues at coordinate 8,144 of NZ_JBQHVU010000017.1, forward strand.
TCAAAAATAGCCAAAGTGCAGCGGAAGGCATCCCGGCGCATGGGGCGGGCAAAAGCTGACGGGAAAGCACTAAAAGACGCAAAGAATTATCAGAAAGCCCGCAGACAGCTGGCACTTCTGCACAGACATTATACCAGACAGAGAGATGACTTTATAGGATGTACCTCTAACGATGCAGTCAAAAACCACGACTTCATCGCAGTGGAGCATCTTAACATAAAGGGCCTTCTTAAGAACCATAATCTGGCAATGGCGATATCCGATGCGGGATGGTATAAGTTTCAGACGGCAGTATCGCAGAAAGCTGTATCTGAAGGGATACCATTCATCCGTGTACCAGCAAGGAACACCACTCAGAAGTGCAGTCACTGCGGACACGTCTGTCACGGCGATGAAAAGATCGTTCTCGGCCAGGATAAATGGGTCTGTCCTGAATGCGGCACCCATAACCTGCGGGACGTAAACGCAGCGATAAACATACTCAAACTCGGGCTTCAGATACTGTCGGAAACCTGAAACAGTTATATCAGCTGGTTTGGCAACTCACCAGCTTAACTGTCCTCTAAGTGGCGGATCGACACTTTATATCCTGCGGGGTATCTAGCGAGTCTGCTGTATCTGGATAAGTTGTGGTATGTGATCATGTATCTTAAGTACCTGAGTTACACCCCACAAGCCCCCGGCTTTAGTCGGGACGTAGTTGACAACAAAGTGATCATCCTGATACCTCCATGTCACTTTTCATCAGAGTCGTCATGCCTGTTTCTTGACGGTTCTTCCTTCAGACTCCTGACTATCATGACCAGAACAAGCGGCCACAGAATCATCAACTGTAGATAAGCCAGAATTTCATATTATCAGAATGATGTCTTCCTGAAAACTTTTTCCTGATCCATGCCGCCGTATACCACCCTGGCAATCTGAATCTCATTATTTTCAAAATCCGCTATATAATATGCAATATAATTTTTTACAAGAAATTTGCGTACATCATCACGAATGATATACTCATTATTCACAGGTATTCCGCTTTTTGGCGATTTACAGATTTCTACAGCTTTTATGTCGAATTCATCAAAAAAAGCATCTGCAGCATCCGGATTTGATAAATTGAATGAAATATAATCATATATTTCTGCCATGTCTTCTTTAGCAGCATCAGACAGCCGATATGTGAATATTCCGGTCTGCATGCGTCCTCCTTATTTCGTCAAGGGCTTCTCTACCATCTGTCGTATGTCCCTGCTCAATATCCCGGAGACCCTTGTTTACAATAGAAGCCTCTCTGATCTTCCCCATCGTCCGTTCGTAATAATCCATGCTCATGACGACAAGGCTCCCGTATCCGTTTTTAGTTATATAAACAGGCCCGTCCGTCTCGTTGCACCTGCGTTCAATCTCTGTTGTATTCTTCAGATCTTTCATTGGTATAATAGGCATATTGCTTTCCTCCTTGTGGCTATATCATACACTATATTCAGCCATAATTCAACCCAGGATTTTGCTACTACATAATATTTGGCCGTTTGACAACCTTATCTTATACATGATATATTAAGAGTAGTATTTCGAGGAGGATAATATATATGTCACTTACTTATCTTGAATGGAACTGTCCGATGTGCGGGAAGAAGATGGTCTTATGTCAAGATTTAATACAAGTTAAAATGAGAAATTTTCCACATTAATTTGCTCCACTACGGATCTTATAGAATCCATATTTAATCATGCGATCAATGATCGCCGTAATGTCCTCTACATGCAATAATATAGAGCACCTCACCCTCAACATAATATACTATCCTATCAGCTTCATTGATGTGACGGCTCCACCATCCACTCAGATTTCCTTTAAGAGGTTCAGGGCTTCCCATTGCAGCTTCATTCATCATCCTCTAAAAGCTCATGCTCTGAAAAATGTGCCTTGCCATTATCTATGTCATTCCTGATTTCTTCAAGGTAATTAATATTTTCGTTAGAGTAGAATGGATCCGCTGTTACTGCAAACGGTATACGTCTCTCGCGGCCTACAGTCTTTGCAAATATTGTAAATGCAGCTGTCATTGTAATACCCATATCATGACATGCTGATTCCATATTTTTCTTGACAACCGGATCGAGCTTAAAATTTACGTTAACTGCTGTCTGCGACATAAATATCATCTCCTTCTGCTTTCTATAATAGCATCCAATAAAGCAAATGTAAAGTCATTTTCTTTATTATTCTGCTATGGATTTATACAGAAATCCTGATTTCTCAACATCCCAACTTACCTTTGGTATGGCACCTCATCCGGATGCCGCCTGCATAGCTCAATGCCATGATCCAGTGCCTCTTTTGCCTTATCCACATCTGAGAGTAATGACAGATTCAGAAGTTCTGTAAGCAGAGACAATATCTTCGCCTGAAAAATCTTATAGCATCCGCCTGAAAAGCGGGTGCTATATAAAGACACGTGTGACTGAATTTTCACTTGACAAATACAAAAATCGATCGACTGACTAAGTGGTCTTATGTCAAGATTTAATACAAGTTAAAATGAGAAATTTTCCACATTAACTTGCAATTTTTCTCTTCCTTATCATTTAACAATGATATCGCCGTTATCGGCTTCAAGCGTCATGTCCTTTGCGCCGTCGCCTGCTATTAATCCATTTCCCGAGTCGAGAGTTCCCTGATAGATTCCGTCGCCTATTCTGATATCTCCGTTTCCTCCGCTCAGATGATATCTGTAAGCCGAGCATCCATCAGAAGGGCTTATTATCAGATCACCGTTTTCACTTGAAAGATCCGAGGTTTCAAAGCTGATCCTTTCCGCGGTGATATCCCCGTTATCTGAGGAAGCCACAAGAGAGGCGCCAAGAATATTTCGCATGACTATATCCCCGTTATCTGAGGAAACAGTCAGCTTATCGGCAGACAGAGAAGGTGAAGGAGCAACTGTTATGTCTCCGTTTTCGGCTTTTACCGATATCTCAGTAAGCCTGACAAGCTTCTTCGGAACCGTCACTGTAAGAAGACCCTTCGGTTTTTTCTCCGAAGAAGGATCAGTGACCACAAGGGTTTTCTTATCAACCTCATATGAAGGGAAGAGTGACCCGTCACCCCTATAGGTAATCGAATATTTCTCACCGGAGCGCACACAAACATCTGCTTCCTTTAAATTTATATCAATGCCGGAAAACGGCCCGGTTTCTTTTCTTATTGACTTATCCCCCTCAGAGTGGTATCCGAAGAAGAAGTCACCGTCCGATACCGTAAGAGACGGAAGCCCAAAACGGATGAAGATCCCATAGCAGACAGCCGCTATTGTAAGAAGCGTAAGAACAAGTAAAAACACCCTTCTTTTTTTCATTACAGATTATCTCCTTTCTTTCTCCCTCACAGATTCCGTATCAGATTATAAGCTACAGCCGCGATCGGCCAGATGATCCAGGTGATATCCCATCTGAATGTAAGAAAGCTTATGATAAGATAGACGCAGCTTACTGTCGGCCAGTATACCGGCATGACTGCATCGAGAAACCGATTACCATAATGCACTTTCTTCTGTTCTTTATAGTAATAGCCACCCATCTTCTGACTGCTGTTAAGACCAAGGAGCGTGATATAGCTCTTTTCCCGGCCGGCAGCTGCGACAAGGATCCAAACTGCGATCCCAACCATGAAGAGAAGAATCGTGACTCCGATTCCTGAATTCACTGGATCATCGTCAATGTAATCAAGGACTATAAGAGGGATATAGCAGGAGCAGAACAAGAGTACGGCTATGGTCCGCTGCAGAACGAAAGAGCCGTGAGAGTTCCTCAATCCGTCATTTACCATTCCTGCCGTCGAGTAGTCGATACTGCACGGCATCCGCCTTATAAACGACCACCTGCCCATCCTGAGTGCGCTGTAAGTCAGCAGAGCAACTGCGGCTGCTATTGAACAAAACAGAAATACAAGACCGGCTGTCATCGCACCTTTGGCTGATGATGCATGATATGTCGCTGCCAGGATAGGTCCTGATGAACAGATAATTGCAAGGAAAATCCCGAACCCACGCAACAATCCGCAGAACGAAGCATCGTAAATATATGAGTGCACCTCGTCCTCAGTTATCTGTCGGATATTATCCGCATACACATTGTCGCCATGAAGGATATGACTGATGCCAAGCGCATCTGACAGCTCTTCGAGATTGCCGAATTCTGCTATTACCTGTGCCACAGCTTCATTATCTGATTTCCCGGCTTCTATAAGCTCCGAATACTTGTCCTCCATCATCTGTCCCAGCTCGCACTTCGCCCTGATCACTTCCTGTGTGTTCGGGAGCCTCGCAAACATCGATTCAAGATAATTATGAATAGTTTCCATTATTAGTCCTTTCTTATGAAATGCTCGATCACGCGTTTAGTAAGTTCCCATTCGCTGCACTTCTCACTATAATACTGATGTCCCTTCTCTGTAATCCTGTAATATGTCCGCCTCTTGCCATTATCCGCGTATCCGGGAAACGATTCGAGATATCCGTTCTTCTCCATCCTGGTAAACGCGGAATACAGGGTCGTTTCCTTAATGATATAACAGTCATCTGTCATATCCCGGATCCTCTTCGAGATCTCATATCCATAGGATGGGGAATCAAGTAGCAGACTCAGAATGATGGTATCATTATACCCTCGGATTACATCACTGCTGATTTCCAATCAATGTCCTCCTTTTTATATATTGCCTGTCGTACTACGTCAGTAGTATTACGACTGTCGTAGTATCATTGCAAAAAAATCATACTACATCAGTCGTAGTATGTCAAGTTAATAAAAGATATCCTGTCTTTGCAATGAGCAGAATTCCCCTTTGAAAATTAACTCCCAGCGTGTATACTATATGAGTGACCGTCTTCAATGATACCGGTCCTGTCAAGGAATGAAAGAATATGAACCGAAAAGTATGTTACTATTCACGGCAGGCTTCTGTGGGGGTTCACGACGGACGCACTTGTGCGGACGTTTGAATACCCACAGAAGCCTGCCTGTGAAGCAGGAACCTCCCCAGCAACCGCAGACTTTTAGCATCGAAGATGCGGCAAACGCGCGTAAGCGCGGTTGGTCTGCGGTCTGATTGGGGAGGTGCCGTGAATAGTAACAAAGTATCAGGGATTATGCTTACCATAGGATGCGCCGCCCTGATCACAGCAAGGCCTCAGAAGAATAATAATGCAGCAGATGATGAATGAAAAAACGAAATACAGACTTGCCGAATCCATGAAACAGCTCGTGAAAAAGAAGCGCATAGACGCCATCACAGTAGCTGAGATCATACAGCTCGCTGACGTCTCAAGGCCTACTTTTTACAGGCATTTCCGTGACAAATACGATCTCGTGAACTGGTTCTTCCAAAAGCTCTGCGACAGGTCATTCATGCAGATGGGCGTCTCTCTTACTATAACCGAGGCCCTGAACCGGAAGTTTGAGTTCCTTCGTGGCGAGAAGGACTTTTTTGCGGCGGCCTTTTCGTGCCGGTCGCAGAATAACCTGATGGACTACGACTACCATTGCATCTACCAGTTCTACTCCGACTTCATTAAAAAAGGCGGTGAAGCTGACTTCACTCCGGAGATCCGTTTTCTGCTCGAGATGTACTGCCACGGCTCGATAATCATGACGGCGCAGTGGGCAGTGAGCGGAATGACGACTCCACCTGATAAGATGGCCGCTTTTCTCGTGGAGGCTCTTCCTCCGAAGCTCAGGGAAAAGTTCATAAGTCTCAGCTGATGTTACAAAAACCCCGGAATGTTACATTTGAAACGTTTCGGGGCTTTTGTTATTTGAAAAATCGGCCAGTACGGATACAATGAAAATGTAAGGAAATTTTCAGCTGTTAAAAGGAGGAAATTCTGGAACGCCATGCGCGATTCTTGATCATGAAATGGACCAATGAACTGGAATCAGATCCGAATGCAAAGCCATGGGATGTATTCGAGAGTCTATTCCGCCATATAAAAAATCACCGGACTTTTTATGAAGTTCTTCATAAAACCGGAAAAGACTCCATTTTGCGGACATCTCTACGCGAGAAAATCGGAATGACAGGTAAACTCTCCAGTGAGGAGGCTTATGATAAGGTATTCTTTGCGGATGGGATCAGTGGATGGATTGAGGAATGGATAGAAAGAGGCATGCAGGAAACACCAGTAGAATTGAGCACAGCACTCTATCACTATTTCAATGAAGTCTTATCAAATCTCGGTAAGATATTCACATATGGCTAACAAGGAAGCTGTCTTCGTTAAGCTCGAACTTCGTCTTCGACTCGTTCTCGCTAATCTCAGACAGCGGCCTCGCTTGTGGCTTGAGCTGCGCTTTTGGCTTGCTCTCGCCTACAAGCTTTCGGCCTCACAGAACGACCTCGCATAGGATTCAGACTTCGCTATCGCTCGTCTTCATCTCTATGCTTTCGGCCTATATGAAGCGACAGCCAGTCCATATCTGACGGCGTCGTTATCTTTCTGTTATACTCATCTCCGGCAAGCGGATGAGCCTTTATTCCAGCTCCCTTTTCCATCACCATCACATCATCTGTGATCTCTGCCAGATCATACCCCTTGCTTTCCAATGAGGCATAAGCATTCAGGATATCATCCCTGAAGAAGGCCTGAGGCGTCTGCATGCCAAAAAGCCTGCTCCTGTCAAGAGCCGGAAGAAGCTCCCCGTCAGGAGCAAGCATCCTTATAGTATCCTTTACAGGAATCACCGGAACGACTGACCGGTATTTTTTTACTGCATCAATAGTATCAGCAATAAGCCTCTGTGAAATAAGAGGCCTGGCACCATCATGGATAAGTACGATATCCCCCTCGGAAGCATTTATCCCATTAAGGACTGAAGCAGCCCTGCAGGCTCCTCCGACCGTGATGCTTCTGCACTTGCTGATATGGTATTTTTCTACTATCTGGCTGCACAGATCCATATACTGCCGGCTGCTCACAAGGACGATCTGGTCAACAGGGCTTTTTTCAAAGGCGATCAGACAATAGGCTATCAAAGGCTTCCCCCCTACCTCGATAAACTGCTTGGGCTGATCCGTCCCCATCCTGCTGCCCTTACCGGCAGCAAGGATAACAGCACTTATACCCTTCATTATCTCCTCTTCCTGTAGACTACTACGACAATACCGCAGGCAATGAGCAGCACCGGTATGAATATACCGAAGAAAAAGCCATAGACCTTTATTACCTTTGCAGATACGGTAAGGGTTTCCTGACTTATGGACTTGGCAGGTATATTAAGTGACTTGCCGCTCTCTTCCGGAAGTATGTATGAGAATACATCTGAAAAAAGTGTCTCATTTCTTCCAGATACGACCTGGTTCATCGAATCGGTAAAGGCATAAGCAGATCCGAAGGCCGCTACCCATCCCTTGCCCTTCTTTGAGATCAGCCCCAGAGAATACCTGCCCTGAGTGTCATTGCCCTCCTTCTTTATCTTTGCCTGACTGTCAGAAACGGCAGCAGTCAGATCATCAGAAGACTGGCTGTTCTTTGCTATGGCCTTTTTACCTGTGACTGCCAGGTTCATGTATTTAAAGCCCTTATCTCCTGTCTTTGACAGACCTACCGAATAAGGTATAATGACCTGAAGAGTCCCGGTCACATCACTTGTGGCCTTTGTAGACTTCACCTCAGGAAGCAGCAGATAAGGACTCTGATAATAGTAATTCTCATCTGTCTCTGCGATTGCTCCGTCTGTTGTCGCTATCCCCTGATCCTTTAAGAATTTCCTCAAGTTCGTAAGAGATGAATTCTTCATTACATCAAGGGCTACGAAGACTCTGCCTCCTCCGCTCACATAGCTCTCAAGCTTCTTTACGTCATCATCGGAGAGATCGCTCTGAGGCCCGAAAATAAGCACTGCGGATGCATCGGAAGGTATCTTGTCATTCTTAAGCAGATTTAGATCTGCTGTCTCAGCATTAATCTTCTCAAGGGCTCTCTTAAATGTGGCATCGAGCTCAGGCTCACCATGCCCGCTTAAAAGATATATCCTTGACAGATCCTTAGCATCAAGATAATATATGGCCCCGCTGACCTGGCCCTCGATATCATAGCCCGATATCTTCTGCGAATAGGTAGTATAGTCAACAGATGACTTATAGAGATCATCTACCGGAATGACCTTGCTCCTCTTACCAGAAACAACGATAAGGCTTCCTGTGGAAAGATCCTCAGATGTATACCTTGATGCAAAGGTAGGATTCTTGTCAGGATCTACATACTTGACCTTTATATGGTCCGAGGCAGCCTGATACTGCTCCAGAGTCTTCTTCAGAGTGATCTCGTAATCATAGGTAAGAGATGACTCCTTTGCCATACAGTAGATAGTCACATCCTTATCAAGGCTCTTAAGAAGCTTCTTTGACTTGTCATTCAGTGTATAGTACTTCTCAGCAGTCATGTCAAATACAGCTGCCTTTGCCGGAACCTTTGCCATAGCAAAATTCCCAAGCACTGCTACTGCTGCGACAGCCACTAAGGTGACAAATGAGAATGCTGACAGGGAAAGCTGCTTTCTCGATACATTGTATCTTCTCTTCAGTATGATCTGGGTCGTAAGCACAAGGCAGACCATTATCACACTAAGGAAATATACCACGTGCCTTAGTGAGAGGCTTCCGGAAAGGAAGTCAGAAAGAGGCGTTATGAAGTCATACCATTTAAAGACCTTTGCCAGTGGTCCTGTCAGTGAAAAGGTGCTTGCAAAGGATTGTGATATATATCCTGCGAAGATCAGAAGAAATGATACTACTGCAGAAACTATAAGGTTTCCGGACAGAGACGATGCAAATAGTCCTATGGCAAGAAGAGCAAGTCCGTATAGGAGCATACCAAGAAGTGCCGTATAGTTTTCCCTTAAGGAAACCTTTCCGAACAGGCGCAGCACCAGAGGAGAAACAGCCATTACAGCTATAACGCAGAAATAACAGCAGGCAAGTGCTGCATATTTTCCAAGGACTATCCTTCCTACAGAGACAGGTGATGTAAGTGTAAGCTGATCCACCTTGTCCCTTCTTTCAGCGGCAAAGACCCTCATAGTGATAACCGGAACCGTTATCAGAAAAATAAAGGACATACCGTTAAGAGCATAGGATATGGTAGGGATCCCCTGATATAGGTTGTAGACAGAAAAATACAGGCCGAATACAACGAGATTCAGTCCCACGAATATATATCCTGTCATGCTGCGGAAAAATGAAAGAAATTCTCTCTTAAATATGGCGTTCATCTGTCCTTCCCTTCTCCTTCCTGTCCGTCTGTATCAGTTGATGCATGATCGAGCTCGGTCACGTCCTTTTCAAGTTCCTCTATATTGTCTTCATCGATTATATCCTCCTCGTCCTCATAGCGTGAGGCCTGCCCCTCATCAGTGACAGTAGCCTCCTCATCGCCATCAGTCAGTTCAAGGAATACATCCTCCAGAGATTCATCATGCTCTTCCAGCAGATGCTCTGTATTGTCAGAAAGCACCAGTCTTCCCTTTGATATGATAAGCACATGGTCACATACCTCCTCTACCTCGGAAAGTATATGTGAGCTTAGTATGACGAGATGATCCTTCTTAAGGGATAGTATCATTTCCCTCATATTTACTATCTGTCTCGGATCAAGTCCGGCAGTCGGCTCATCGAGAATGATAAGCTCGGGATCACCGATAATGGCTGATGCAAACCCGACTCTCTGTCTGTAGCCCTTTGATAAGTTTTTTATAAGGCGTTTTTCTACATCAGCTATACCGCATCGCTCAATGGTCTCTGATACAGCATCCTTGCGACAGTCCCTCTTTACCCCCTTAAGCTCAGCATCGAATTTCATGAATTCAGCTACTGTCATATCATTGTAGAGAGGAGGGATCTCAGGCATATATCCGATAAGGACCTTCTTCCTGTTCTTAGGAAGCGTAAGATCCTTATCATCCAAAATGATAGATCCTGAGCTTGGCGCTATATATCCTGTAAGCATGTTCATAGTCGTGCTCTTCCCTGCGCCGTTGGGCCCTAACAGACCCAGTATCTCACCCTTATTCCCTGTGAAATCAAGAGAATCGACGACTGTTCTCTTTCCGTACCTCTTTGTAAGTTTTTCTACCTTTAGCATATTTCTCCTTTACAATCTTAAAAGCACAGTCTCAATTCTAGATCAAAACTGTGCCTTTTAATTGCTTAAATTATGAACTTTTTGTGTTTTACCTGTTCAGAGGACTCACACGGTAAATAATGTCGTCTCTTGATGGTCCATTTGATACCATGGTAATAGGATAGCCTATCTGCTGCTCTATGAAGTTCACATAGTCCTGTGCCTCCTCTGGCAGATCAGAGAACTCACGGATGCCCCTGATATCGCATTTCCAGCCTGGAAGTGTCTTATAAACAGGCTTTGCCCTCTTTAGGTCTTTTGTCACAGGGAAGTCTGTCGTCTCCTTACCGTCGATCTCATATGCAACGCATACAGGGATCTCATCTAAGTATCCGAGATCATCGAGGACAGTAAATGCGACGTCTGTTGCCCCCTGTAGCCTGCAGCCGTACTTGGATGCCACGCAGTCATACCAGCCTACTCTTCTCGGACGTCCAGTCGTAGCTCCGTATTCTCCGCCGTCTCCTCCGTGATTCCTAAGAGTCTCTGCTTCATCCCCGAATATCTCTGAGACGAATTCTCCTGCTCCTACCGCAGATGAATAAGCCTTGGATACAACGACTATCTGCTTTATCTCATATGGAGGGATTCCGGCTCCTATACTTCCAAATCCGGCGATAGGCGACGAGGAGGTGACCATAGGATAGATCCCGAAATCAGGATCCTTCATAGTGCCAAGCTGTCCCTCAAGCAGGATGGTCTTGTCTTCCTTTATCTCTCCCTCGAGAAACTTAGGAACGTCGCAAAGGTAGGGCCTTATCCTGTCTCTTCTCTCCTTTATCCAGGCAAGAAGGCCCTTTCTGTCAATCGGATCTGTATGATAGAGGTTTACAAGAAGTGCATCCTTTATATCAGCTATATGATCTATCTTCTCGAGCAATGCGTCATCATCCTGATAGAACTCATTTATCTGCCAGCCGATCTTCGCATATTTGTCTGAATAGAACGGAGCTATTCCTGACTTGGTAGAACCGAAGGACTTTCCGGCAAGACGGGCCTCCTCCAAGGTATCGAAGAGGATATGATAGGGCATAAGTACCTGGACCCTGTCGCTTACTATGATCTTCGGCTCAGGAACTCCCTTTGATTCGATATCGCCTATCTCATGTAAGAACTTGTCAATATCAAATGCAACGCCATTTCCTATTACATTTGTGATGTTTGGATGAAAAACTCCCGATGGGAGAAGGTGAAGAGCGAACTTTCCATACTGATTGACGATCGTATGTCCGGCATTGGCGCCGCCCTGAAAACGTATCACCACATCTGCCTGATCAGCCAGGGTATCTGTGATCTTTCCCTTGCCCTCGTCGCCCCAGTTTGCTCCTACAACTGCCTTAACCATATGTACCTCCTGTAAATAATTGTTGCTTATGGTCCTGCTCATGCAGTCCCCATGTCATATGATCGTGCCAGGCCTTCTCCGTTGCAAAAGACGGGATCCGCAAATATTACGGCACATATAAACGCCCTTAGGCGGTTATATCTCTTTCAGGAAACTCTTCGAAGTCGTACATGCAAGAGTCCCCGGTCCCGTATGGACCGTAATCACGGTCGATAATTCCTGAATCTTTATCTGCCTGTCAGGGAATACTGATAGTATCTCATCACGGAACTGCTCCGCCGCCTCCAGATTATTGGAGTGTGCGACAGAGATCACACAGCCACTGCCGTCAGGATCACCGAATCTCTGATGGGTATCCTTTGCTATCGCTTCTATCATGATCTGCTTGGCCTGCTTTACTGTACGGGCCATTGCGAACTTATCGAGCTTTGCTCCCTGTATGGTAAGTATAGGCTTAATATGTAAAAGTGATCCTATAGCTGCCGCTGCAGGAGTCACCCTTCCGCCCTGCTTCAGATACTTGAGCGTATCGACCATTATATAGATCGATGAATCGCCTGCCGTATCCTCAAGATATTTCTTGATCTGCGCTCCGTCCCTGCCCTGATCTGCAAGAGCCTTTGCCTCAAGGACAGACAAACGCATGGTAACAGATATCCTGCGGTTGTCGACTACGAATACCTTTCCAGCATAATCATCATCCTCGGAAAGCATCTGGGCTGTCTGACAGGACGACGAAAGTCCCGATGAAAGCGGTATATAGACTACCTGATCGTACCTTGACAGAAGATCATTCCACTGATCAAGTAGATCTCCTACGATCACCATAGAGGTATGGATCTCATGGCCTGCTGCCTGAAGCTCATAGAACCTCTTGTGGTCTATGTCCACTCCCTCTCTGTATAGCTTGTCATCTATATAGAATGGGTTTGGGATCGAGTAAACTCCGAGCTGTTCAGCCTCATCAGGCAATATTCCGCTGTTTGTGTCAGTAAGGATCGCTACGCTCATATTTTCTCCTTTTCTTTTCTTCACACGAGATATGATTATATCACATATCAAGTATAAATGTAAAGATTCGGTCTGCTACCTGATCCTTTCCCATTATAGGCAGCTCCTTTGTCTCTTCCCTCGTGATAAGGGTAACGACATTAGTATCGCAGCCGAATCCGGCTCCTTTTTCTCTCAGGCTGTTGGCAACGATAAGGTCACAGTGCTTTCTTTCAAGCTTGCTCCTTGAGTTCTCGATAAGATTCTCAGTCTCCATGGAAAATCCGACTATTATCTGGCCTTCTTTTCTGTGCTCACCTATATATGAGAGTATGTCAGGATTGGACGCAAGCCTTATGCTGTCAGGCATAGTCACCTTATGGATCTTTTCATCAGCACATTTCTCCGGCCTCATATCAGCAACTGCCGCTGTCATTATGACTATATCTGCCTGGTCTGATCTCTCTGTCATTTCGTCAAACATCTGCTCGGCGCTTCTTACATTTATGATCCTTACTCCCATAGGAGGCTTAAGACTAACAGGTCCGCTCACAAGGGTCACATCAGCTCCCCTCAGTGCCGCCGCCCGTGCCAGGGCATAGCCCATTCTTCCTGTGCTGTGGTTTGTGATAAAGCGGACCGGATCTATATCCTCCTGGGTAGGACCGGCTGAAATCAGCACACGTTTCCCGTCAAGATCGTGATCTCTTGCTGCCAGAAGCATAATCCTTTCCTCTATATCCTCAACCGGAGCCAGCTTACCCCTTCCTGTATCCCCGCAGGCCAGATAACCCGAATCTGTCTCTTCCACATCTATACCATAGTGCTCAAGTCTCTTTATATTATCCTGAGTGATAGGATTATCATACATTCTGGTGTTCATCGCAGGATAAACTATCTTCCTGCAGGTCGATGCCAGAAAGGTCGTGGTCAGCATATCATCTGCTATGCCTGCTGCCGCCTTTGCTATAAAGTCAGCCGAGGCCGGTGCCACAACAAAGAGATCTGCCCGCTTTGCCAGAGAGACATGCTCCACATTGAACTGGAAATTCCTGTCAAAGGTATCGACAAGGCACTTGTTGCCGGAAAGGGTCTCGAACGTGATCGGATTTATGAAATTAAGGGCATTCCTTGTCATTATGACATTCACATCGGCCCCCTGCTTCTTAAGGAAGCTTACTATATCACAAGCCTTGTAGGCAGCGATCGAACCTGTGACTCCTATTACTATGCATTTTCCCTTCATCATCTTATGACTCCTCAAGCCTTGCAAGCTTCTTCGATTGATCTGCTGTAATAAGGGCATCGAGTATCTCTGTCAGATCCCCGTTCATAACGTCGTCAAGTCTGTACAGGGTAAGCCCTATCCTGTGGTCGGTAACCCTTCCCTGAGGGAAGTTATAGGTCCTTATCTTTTCAGACCGGTCTCCCGTTCCTATCTGCGAGAGTCTCTCGTCCTTTTCCTTGGCCTGCTTCTCCTGAAGCTTCAGATCGTAGAGCTTTGCACGCAGAAGAGCGAAGGCCTTGTTCTTGTTCTGAAGCTGGGACTTCTCTGTCTGTGAATAGATGACTATTCCTGTAGGATAATGGGTAAGTCTTACGGCCGAATCAGTCGTATTTACACACTGGCCTCCGTTACCGGATGCTCTCATCACATCTATCCTTATATCCTTCTCATCTATCTCTACATCCACCTCCTCTGCCTCAGGCATTACCGCAACAGTGGCTGTAGATGTATGGATCCTTCCTCCCGATTCGGTCACAGGAACCCTCTGAACACGGTGGACTCCGGACTCGTACTTAAGGATAGAATAGGCTCCCTTTCCACTTACAGTAAAGTTCACCTGCTTCATTCCTCCTATTCCTGTCTCCTCGCACTCTATTATCTCTGTCCGCCAGCCTCTCGACTCAGCGAACTTGATATACATCCTGTAGAGATCAGACGCAAACAGGGCAGCCTCGTCTCCACCGGCTCCGGCCCTTATCTCCATTATCACATCCTTTTCATCATTGGGATCCTTTGGCAGAAGAAGGATCTTAAGCTTCTTAGCAAGCTCCTCTATCCTCTGCTCGCTCTCTGCCTGCTCCTCCTTTGCAAGCTCGCGCATCTCCTCGTCCTTTTCCTCCTCCAGGACGGCAAGAGCCTCCTCCTTGTCATTTCTAGCCTTTTTGTATTCCTCATAGGTATCGACCAGCGGCTTTATGCTGTTGGCCTCCTTCATCAGCTTCTGGTATGCCGCTCCATCCGAGGCGATCTCCGGCTGGGACACCTTATGCATGATCTCGTCATATCTGATCTGAAGCGTTTCTATATTTTCAAACATGGTCTTCTCCTAATCTCCTGTTCCTCGGGCTTATTTTACACTTCAAGCGGCCTTTAGACAACCCGCTAGAGCTCATCCTCAAACCAGCCTATAATCTTATTCAGATTATTATCCGAATGCTCGGCCTCTCTGGAAAAAATATACATTGCCTCCTCCGGACCAGGCCCGCCATCCGCCTCTCCTATCATCATGACCCATCTTAAGGTATATACACAAAGCATGGCTCTGGCGTAGATCTGCCCATCATAGATGCTTCCGCAGAAATAGGTATAGAGCAGGGATTCAAGGATCCTTTCGCAGATAAGCTTGCTCCTTCCCTGAGGATACATGGCGCTTCTCCATTCGTTTGAGCGATCATCCCGGCTCCTCCAGTAGGATAGGGTATTCAAAAGTACCCGTCTCCAGGAGGGATGCATTTCCTCAAGCTCCATAAGAAGCGAAAAGCTTTCTATCATATAGTCATGGGAGAAGATATAGCCGTTTCTCCTGCCTTCTCTTTTTTCTAAAGCCTCATTATAATCGATCTGATCCATTGAGGCCAGATCTCCGTAGTCATACATAGCCTGCAGCTTAAATGCTGCTTTTGCTATCATATCCATCCTTTCTTCCAGACAGATATCGTCCTTTCTTAGCAGGGCAAGCATCTGTTCTCTCTGAAAACCAAGCTTGTCGAAAAGGAAATAGTCAAAATCCCCGTAATCATCACAGTCATCATCCTCTTTATCCTCTGTCTCTGTAAAACCCAGATGGTCCCCGGCCTTAAAGACCATCCTTACCACCTCCGGACATGACAGGGAAAGTGAGTATTCTCTGATATCAGGAAACTCCTCTATATGTCTTGGATAGAGACGGCAGGTATCACATAGATAGTCCTCTCCAAGCGTACTCTGAAGTCTGCAGAGCCCGTTATCCATAAGCATGCTGCAGCTGCTTCCCTTCTGCCTGAAAAGGCCATTGTCCTTATCTATGCCTGCCATAAGCTCCTGGCTGAATTCTCCCTTATATGAGCTGTACCCTTCAAGGCTTTTATCATCTATTACTATCTGCCAGCCCCTGCAGCAGTTGTCCGGACATCTGTCAGCAATACAGCAGAAGCTGTCAAAGTCATTCTGTTTTCTTCTTAGCATCTGTCTTCTCCTGATCAAATCAAATCCCGGTTCGTATGATGACCACACGGTCATTTCCGGCCAGATCCTTTATAGTCCTTATATCAGTAAAGCCATGTCCCCGGGCTATCTCTTCCACCTGATCTGCCTGGTCAAAGCCTATCTCAAGCATTATGGCTCCTCCTGGACAAAGGAAGTCCCGCGAATCTCCTATTATCCTACGATAGAAGAGCAGGCCGTCAGATGAGCCGTCAAGGGCATTAAGAGGCTCATGATCCTTAACCTCCGGCATCAGTCCTGCTATATCGCCGGTTCTTATATAAGGCGGATTAGATACTATAAGATCGAAAGCTTTCCCCTCAGGCAGAGCGCCAAAAAGATCGCCCTGAAAGAAGCTTACTGATGCCAAATTAAGAGCAGCATTCTTTCTCGCCAGATCAAGTGCAGCCTCCGAAATATCACAGGCCGTGACATATGAATCAGAAAGCTTATCTATGCTTATAGCTATACAGCCGCTTCCTGTACATAGATCAAGTACCTTAGGGCGTTCACTGAAATGCTCTATATACCCTAATGCACACTCTGATAAGGTCTCTGTATCCTGTCTGGGGCAAAGTACATCCTTATTAACAAGAAAGCGCAGACCCATAAACTCGGTATAGCCTGTGATCTGCTGCAGAGGTATCCGTTCTGCCCTCTGTCTTAGCATCTCCTCATAGCTTTCATGAACACGAGGGTCCACCTGCTCCCCTTTCATCAGAAGGAAATGTGAATGATCGATGGCGGCAGCCTCCTCCAGAAGCAGCCTTGCATCAAGGGCTGCATCAGGAACGGCTGCCTTTTCAAGCATATCAGTGCCGTATTTTAATTCACTGCTGTAATTCATGATCTCTAATAAACTTCTCCGGATCAAATACTGCTCTTACCGATGCTATTCCTACCTCAATCATGGAATCATCCGGCTCCCTTGTCGTAAGTCTCTGTATCCAGAGGCCCGGAGCTGCGAGAGCATCTACAAGTCTCCCCTCCGACCTTCCGGCTGCCCGGAGGAATTCATAAGAAATCCCTGCTATAAGAGGCATAAGCAGCAGCCTGAATAGCAGCTTTAAAAAAGTATTATCTGTACGTATGAACATAAAGAGCACAACGCTTATCAGAAATACTATGAAGATAAAGCTTGTCCCGCATCTCTTATGGAAACGGCTGCTTTTTCTTACATTTTCTACATTAAGCAAAAGATCGTGTTCTATGCAGTTAATGCATTTATGCTCTGCCCCATGATACATAAAGGTCCGCTTTATATCTGACGTCTTTCCTATCAGCCATATATATAGAAGAAAGATCACTATACGGATGATACCCTCGAGAAGGGTAATGACCCATTTCCTGCTGATATAGGATCTGGCAAGACCTGAAAGAAACATAGGAAGATAAAGAAAGACCGCTATTGCTACAGCAAATGAAAATATAAGCGTGATCCCTATTTCTGCCTTCTGACCCGCCTGGCTTTTCTTTTTATCCTCCTCGTCAAAAAAGGAGGCCGACCTGAACAGGCTTCCCATCCCTGTTATAAGAGAATTAAAAAATGAATAAATGCCTCTTATAACAGGGGTTTTCTTTACCCAGTCCGGCTCTGGGCTTATATCTATATCCTCGGTATGGATGCTGCCGTCTGATAGACGCACGGCCAGCGCGCCCCGGGTGCCGTTTATCATCTCGACGCCTTCCATTATAGCCTGTCCGCCAATTCCGCTGTATGCCATAAAACCTCACATGATGACAAATGAGCTTTCTCATTGTCATATACAAAAACAACCGGGGAGGATTCCCCGGCTGATGATTATTTATTGTCGATTCCGTACTTCTTATTGAACTTCTCGATACGGCCTCTGGCCTTATTAGCCTTCTGCTGGCCTGTATAGAACGGATGACACTTGGAGCAGATCTCGACGTGAATCGACTCCTTTGTAGAACCTGTAACGAATGTATTTCCGCAGTTGCAGGTAACAGTTGCCTGATAGTATTCAGGCTGAATAGATTTTCTCATCTTACACCTCACTACTTAAGCATATATGATAAAAGCATTCAATTGTACATCCCTAAACAACTATGTATTTATCACATCTAAGAACATTAAGGTAGTTCTTTTCACTAGGCTCGCACGGCGCTACGCTTGTGCTTGCCAATCTCAAAGAACGACCTCGTTTCGGATTCGACCATCGTCTTCGACTCGGTCTCATTTCGAAACTTTCGGTCAGTCTACTGCTACGATCTCACGCTTATTGTAAGTACCGCAGTTCTTGCAGACCCTGTGCGGCATCATGAGCTGACCACACTTAGGACATGGGACAAGTGTAGGAGCGCTCATCTTCCAGTTTGCTCTTCTCCTGTCTCTTCTTCCTTTTGAAGATTTGTTCTTCGGGCAGATTGACATACGTTACACCTCCTTAATTCTGAACTAAAGCTGCGCATAGTTATATCCGCAACATTTAGTATTATACAGGTTCATCCTATACTTGTCAACTACAAAATTCACTCAGTTGCAAGCCTTACTGTCTCTCTTGCTATGGCAAGCTCCTCATTGGTAGGGATCACATATACCTTTACCATTGAATTGTCTGTAGAGATCTTTCTTTCCTCTCCTGCGACCTCATTTGCCTTGCTGTCTATCTCTACTCCTATGAAGCCTAAGTATCTGCAGATCTCCTGACGGACAAAGCCGTTATTCTCTCCGACTCCTGCCGTGAAGGCAATCAGATCGACTCCGTTCATTGCAGCAGCATATGCTCCTATGTACTTGGCTACCCTGTAGACAAACATATCAACAGCAAGCTTTGCTCTCTTGTCTCCCTTGTCCTGAGCCGCAAGAAGATCCCTGAAGTCTGATGAGACACCTGAGATTCCAAGCACTCCTGACTTCTTGTTGAGAAGTGTCATAACCCCGTCGAAATCGAGTCCTTCCTTCTTTGCTATATATTGAACTGCAGTAGGATCTATATCACCTGAACGTGTACCCATTACCAGTCCCTCGAGAGGAGAAAGTCCCATTGATGTATCTACCGACTTTCCGTTAAGAACGGCTGAAACAGATGCTCCGTTTCCTAAATGACATACTATTATCTTTGAATTGGCAAGCTCGATACCGGCTACCTCTGCTGCTCTCTTGCTTACAAAGCTGTGGGAGGTACCGTGGAAGCCATAGCGCCTTACTCCGTACTTCTGATAGCACTCATAAGGAACCGCATACATATAAGCCTTTGCAGGCATCGTCTGATGAAAGGCTGTGTCAAAGACACCGACCATAGGAACTCCTGGCATAAGCTCCCTGCAGGCGTTGATCCCTATGATATTGGCCGGATTGTGGAGAGGAGCAAGCTCATTGCATTCCTCGACCTTTCTTAGCATCTCATCTGTTATAAGTGCGCTCTCTGTAAACTTCTCGCCTCCATGCACGATACGGTGTCCTACTGCTCCAATCTCGCTCAGGCTTGAAAGAACTCCGTTTTCCTTATCAACTAATGCGTCAAGTACCATCCTGACTGCTTCCTTGTGGGTAGGCATGGCTGACTCTGTAATGATCTTTTCAGATCCGGCCGGCTGATAGACGAGTCTTCCGTCGATTCCGATCCTCTCGCAGAGTCCCTTTGCGAGGACCTTCTCTGTTTCAGAGTCTATGACCTGATACTTAAGGGATGAGCTTCCACAGTTGATCACTAAAACCTTCATTTTTTCTTCTCCTTATTTTCATTCGCGGGCTGATCCCCGCAGCTTTTCTATTATACAACTGTATTTATGATTCTTCAAGATGATAAGTTTATATTGCCTTAAGCCTTCTTACATGCTATGCTTCTATCATATCAAGCCAATACTGAAAGGAAAATTATGCCTGTAACAGGAATTGTAGCTGAATTCAACCCCCTCCATTCGGGTCATGAGCTTCTGATAAGCTATGCAAGAAAGGACCTGGGTTCAGATTCAGTCGTAATAGCAGAAGGAGCTGATTTCACACAAAGAGGCGGCATAGCCTTACTTGACCGCTACAGCCGGGCAGAATGCGCTGTCTGTGCCGGAGCTGATCTCATCGCAGGGATACCTGCAATAGCCTCATGCTCAAGCGCAGAGATCTTTGCTTCATGCGGAGTTTCACTTCTATATGCCTGTGGCTGCGATACCATACTATGCGGCTATGAAGGCTCTTCTTCCCCTGAGGAAAGTGATGCAGCTCTAATAAAGCTTATAGCCTCCATACTTACTGATGAGCCCTCCCAATACAAAAAGGTCCTGCAGAAAGGCCTTCGTACTGGGCTTAGCTTCCCTAAGGCCAGAGAGGAAGCCATCCTTTCATGCCTTCCCGGGCATGATGATATAAGGGGACTGCTGTCAAGCCCCAACAATATCCTTGCCATAGAATACCAGAAGGCAATCACGAAGCTTGCACCATCTCTTAAGCTTGTGCTAAAAAAAAGGAAGGGGCAGGGCTACAATGACAGCATAAACGACGGCGAGTTCGTATCAGCCTCATATATAAGGAGACAGCTTTCCTGCGGGAATCTGTCTGCCGTAAAAAAGCATTTGAGCAGCTTTACCTATAAGGCAATAGAAAATGGCCTTGACGAAAATCTCCTGCTTTCTGACCGCGATCTTGACCTTCCCCTCCAGCTGGCTCTTTTGAGGGAGAAGTATAAGGGGCTTTCCTTCTCTCGCTTCCTTGATGTATCAGATGACTTATCAAACAGGATAGAAAGGCTGCTTCCCCGCTATCAGAGCTTTAATAGCTTTACAGACCTTCTCAAGAATAAAAGTCTTACCGCCTCCAGGATCAGGCGGGCCCTTATCCATATACTCCTGGGGATAACAGACCATGACCTGGACCTGCTTAAGCGATGCGACTTCAGGCCTTATCTCTGGATACTTCAGGCATCAGAAAAGGGACGGTCCATGCTTTCCCATATAAAAAAGACCCAAGGCATCCCTCTCTTCATGTCGGTAAACGAGCTTGGGTCATATAAGGACATGATACTAAAGAAGGACCTTGAGGTCAGAGATATATACAGAGCCATTCAGATAAGTAAAAGCGGTATACTGATACCTGACGAGAATTCCCGCAGGATCACTTGTGGTAAGGCTCATGATTTATGATTCGAAAGGATCTGTAGATCTGCTCTAAGAGCACTACCCTCATCAGCTGGTGAGGAAAGGTCATCCTTGAAAAGGAAAGCAGGAAGTCTGCCCTTTTTATGACCTGATCCGATAGTCCAAGCGATCCTCCGATCACGAAGACCAGATGGCTTTTCCCGGACAGGGCTGATCTGTCGATAAAGGTGGCCAGCTCCTCGGACGACATGGGCTTTCCGTTTATAGCAAGAGCTATCACATATGAAGAATCTGGAATAAGCTTAAGGAGACGGATACCCTCCGTCTCCTTTATCTTTTCTGTCAAAGCAGGGGAAGCATTCTCCGGAGCAGGCTCATCCTTTACCTCTCTTATAGAAAGTCTGGCATATCTGCCAAGCCGCTTAGTATATTCTCCTATTGCATCCCGGAAGAATTTTTCCTTCACCCTGCCGACACAGGCTATCGTTATATTCATAGCCTATCAGTGATGGAAAAGCCTGATCCCGGTAAATGACATTACCATTCCGTACTTGTCGCATGTAGCTATTACATTGTCATCACGGATGGATCCGCCCGGCTCTGCAACATAGCGCACGCCTGACTTATGGGCTCTTTCTATATTGTCTCCGAACGGGAAGAAGGCGTCTGAGCCTAAGCATACATCTGTATTCTTATCAAGCCAGGCCCTCTTCTCCTCTCTTGTAAATACAGAAGGCTTCTCTGTAAATACCCTCTCCCAGGCTCCGTCCGCGAGCAGATCCTCGTATTCATCACCTATATAGAGATCTATAGCATTGTCTCTGTCTGCCCTGTGAACATCGTCCCTGAAAGGAAGCTCAAGGACCTTAGGGCACTGACGCAGCCACCAGTTGTCAGCCTTGCTACCTGCAAGTCTGGTGCAGTGGATCCTTGACTGCTGTCCGGCTCCTATACCTATAGCCTGACCGTTCTTTACATAGCAGACTGAATTACTCTGTGTATACTTGAGTGTGATCATTGAAATAGCAAGATCTCTCTTTGCCTCATCGGTAAGGTCCTTATTCTTTGTCACTATATTATCAAAGAAATCCGGGCCTATATGAAGCTCATTTCTTCCCTGCTCGAAGGTAACTCCGAATACCTGCTTCTTTTCTATCTGAGCAGGCACATAGGAAGGATCTATCTGGATCACATTGTAATTGCCCTTCTTCTTGGCTTTCAGGATAGAAAGAGCCTCCGGCTCGTATCCTGGAGCTATCACTCCGTCGGATACCTCTCTTTTTATTATCATGGCTGTAGGAACATCGCAGACATCAGAGAGCGAGATGAAATCACCAAAGGACGACATACGGTCTGCTCCCCTTGCTCTTGCATATGCATTGGCAAGAGGTGAGAACTCAATATCCATATCATCGACCCAGTAGATCCTCTTTTCTACATCTGTGAGAGGAAGTCCTGTTGCAGCTCCGGCAGGAGATACATGCTTGAATGAGGTCGCGCAGGCAAGTCCTGTAGCCTTCTTCATCTCAGAAACCAGCTGCCAGCCGTTTAGGGCATCAAGGAAGTTGATATAGCCCGGTCTTCCGTTAAGCACAGTAACAGGAAGACAAGAGCCATCCTCCATATAGATCCTTGACGGCTTCTGATTAGGATTACAGCCATATTTTAATGCAAATTCTTTCATCTTTTTTCCTTTCAATTGTTTTTGTTTACGATACGCATCTCATATCTCTTTGTCTTTAGATCTATGAATCTGACAAAAAGAGAAACCTTATTGTCTGGATTCAGATTGTCCCAGACAAGGGATGTGAACTCGTCAATATCTCCGTTTATCTCTACTGGCGTCGGCTCTCCCTCAAAGGAAGGAAGCGGGTTGCCGTCTCCCATATATGTATGGATGAAGCGTCCCTCCCCTGCACGAGGCTTATCATATGAGAAGGTATATCTGTCGGTGCAGGACGGATCCATAAGATCGCTCTTAAGGATAGACATCTGGTAGGAAAATTCTCCGTTCTCTATAAGCATATCGGCAGAAATTCTGGGTGTGAAGTTCGGCTGATCAGGCTCGAATTCCCTTGACCTTAAGGACTGCTCGAATGTAAGTCCCTTGTTAAGGCCATCAAATATAGTATCAGTCTGATCTCCATTGGTGACTATAGTATGGTTTCCTGTGACTCTTACAGGAGCATAGATTATAAGAGAGGGATCTGAAAGCTTTGATGGATCAAAGGCCTGTGTCCTTATTCCCTGATCCTCGCCCTCAACGAAGATACGATTCCTTGAATTCACCGATCTCCCCATAATGAAGTAGGCGCATACCGCATACTTACTATCCTCTGATCTTCCTACAACAATACCTCTTCCGGGATATACATTTCCGGAAAGCTCCTTTGCCAGTGACAGCTTTTTCACTTTTACCTCCATTCTGACAGAACAAAAAGGGGTGCGAAACCGCACCCCGCAGGATCATCTTGGTATGAATATATATTTCAGTACAAAAAGTATTGCTAGAACATACATAAGTACCGTTACCTTCTTCTTTTCCTTCATGAAGCAGTTGCAAACGGTATTAATGATGACGTATGAAATGATACCGATTGAGATTCCCTCTGAGATGCTGTAGAAGAGCGGCATTGCTATTGTAGCAAGATATGCCGGGATCGCTTCACGGTAATCATTGAAGTCGATCTTTAAGATCGATGAAAGCATAAGGAATCCTACGAATACCAGTGCCGGTGAAGTAGCAAATCCAGGAATAGCCGTAAAGATCGGTGAGAAGAACATAGCTACAAGGAACATGATTCCTGTGACTACTGAGGTAAGTCCTGTACGTCCGCCTGCTCCTACACCCGATGCTGACTCAACATAGGTGGTCGTAGTAGATGTACCGAAAACAGCTCCTACTGAGGTAGCGCAGGCATCAGCCATAAGAGCTCCCTTTATGTGAGGAAGCTTTCCGTTCTTATCAAGGAATCCGGCCTTCTCTGAGCATCCAACAAGTGTTCCGATCGTATCGAAGATATCTACGAAGAGGAATGAGAAGATGACAACGATGAAGTTTACTATTCCCTTGTCATTCATGGTCTTGAAGCCATTAAAACACTGTCCAAATGTATTTCCAAACTTGGAGAAGTCAGTAAAAACTCCTGACGGAAGTACTGAATAGAATCCGTTCTTTGGATCAGGTACATATATGCCTGCTGCCTGGAAGATCATTCCAAGTATCCAGGTCGCGATGATTCCGATAAGGACTGCTCCTGTGATCCCCCTGATATAAAGGATCGCGATTATCATAAGTCCTATAAGGGCAAGAAGTGCAAATGACCCTGCCTGATGCCAGTTGGCCCTGAAATCCACATAGGTCACATAGGTGGAATCGGAATTAGCTATAAGCTTTCCGTCCTGAAGACCTATAAAGGCTACAAAAAGTCCGATACCAGCTGAAACGCCCTTCTTTAATGTAGATGGAATAGCATTGAAGATAGCCTCCCTGACATTTGTAAGAGAAAGAACTATGAAAACTACACCCTCTATGAATACAGCTGCAAGTGCCTCCTTCCAGGTGTAGCCCATATTCCCGCACACTGTGAATGCAAAGAATGCATTAAGTCCCATTCCCGGTGCAAGTGCAAACGGGTAGTTAGCCATAAAGGCCATACACAGGGTTCCGAAGCATGATGCCAGACAGGTCGCAATAAGGATCGCTGTCTTGTCCATGCCGGCAGCCGAGAGTATGTTAGGATTTACTGCAAGGATGTAGGCCATAGTCATGAATGTGGTGAAACCGGCCATGACCTCGGTTT
The DNA here is from genome assembly GCF_052064335.1 of Candidatus Weimeria sp. HCP3S3_B5. Lineage (NCBI taxonomy): Bacteria > Bacillati > Bacillota > Clostridia > Lachnospirales > Lachnospiraceae > Candidatus Weimeria > Candidatus Weimeria sp. HCP3S3_B5. The sequence continues at coordinate 32,981 of NZ_JBQHVU010000017.1, forward strand.
TCGTGTTCGTTCCCATTTCTTTCATGTGGAACAATCTTTCGATAGCAGGGCTGCTCTGCTTTGCTGCTGAATTTCCAGCCATATAAAAGCTCCTTCTGATATTACTTAAAGGTTTAAAAGTTCCGTTAGAATTATATGTTACAGATTATTTTATGTAAAGATGAAAATATATTCATCTATACAATTTCCTTTATATGTATCAGACTCAGTTGCCCTTTTCCTCCTCGAAAAGAGATCTTGTAAGCTTATAGATGTCGTTGGCCTTTTTCTGTACCCGAAAGCATCTCTGGAGAGCTATATTGTACTCGTTCTTGTCCGGAGACTGGGCAAAGGCCTTATAGATACGTGCATACTGTACTGGCTGTAATCCTGCAGGCCTGACGGCTGAACGGATCTTTTTCTTTACTGAATCAGACAGATCAGCATGTCCTGAAAGCTCTACGCTTACTCTCTTCTTCTCTTCCTTCTTATCCTGCTTCTTCTCCTCAGCCTTCTTTTCCTGCTTTTTCTCAGGCTTCTTTTCCTGCTTTTTCTGTACCAGAGGCTTTTCCTTTGCCCCTACGACCTCTGCCTTTTCTGCAGCAAAGGCTGCTCTTGCCTTACTTAGCACATCTACAGAAAGCTGAATCGGATTCTCCTTTTCCTTATTCTGCTTCTCGGTTACAAGATCGACCGGATTTCTGCCATCCTGTGCGGAATAAATAAAGAAAACCGCATCGCTTCCGGCAGTGTCCTGGATCTCCTTCAGACCCTTAGCGCCAACAGAGGCATAGTCTACAATAAAAACACTCATTGGAAATCTCCTTTTCTAAAAAATCTTTATATACTATAGCCTATATTGGAAAAAAAAGGAAGTAGAGATTAGAGATTAGGGATTAAGGACTAGGCCCTTCCCCTCCCCATCGAAATGATAGACCTTTTCCGACAGCACCTCATCCGGGCGGACTACGGAACCGTTCACATCCTTTAGCATCTGCTTAAGGTCACTCTGGCTTATACAGAGCGAATCCGGTATCAGAAGGACCTCGTGGATTGATGAGGGGATCACCGAGAAGCCACCTCCAAGCCTATTGGCGAAGTCTAAAAGAGCATTGTGATAAAGCATTGTGGCTGCTCCCAGGTGACGCCTTGTGTTTGTCATCACATAGAAGGTCTGCCTGAATTCATCAGTCGACAGGCCCAATACATCCTCTATGCTGTCTATGCTTAAAGGGAAAAGCTCCATGGCACTTTCTATGGCAGCATCCAATAGCTCATCCCTTGTGATGCCCCAGTCGCTTAGCATATTTTCACTAATGGTAAAGGATACGAATTCATCGCCCTCTGCTCTTACTACATATACGAAAACGATCATCATATCAAGATATGGGAGATGGACTACATTAGACACCCAGTCACGATTCCCCTCGCCGCTGATAAGCTTCGGAACTATATGGCTTTTTGCACATTCAAAGTCAGATAAGTCCTCTTCGCTTATATCATCAGATGATATCCATCTGATACAGTCCTTTATATTCTCTACTATCTCCGGAATAGAAGTCCCGCCTCTGTACTTCTGATAGAAATAGGATGGATAGAATACATTAGGCGCCTTCCTTCCGGGCATTGTTATGAAGTAGGCGTCTATTATCCTCCCATCACATCCGCTTATCTGCGAAACAGAGGTCTCTCCAAGACCTTCCAGCTCCAGATCGAGAGTATCATATAAACGATCCCTGAATGCTTCGTATTCAACCTGTTTTTCCATATTGCCTCCTTTTCATAAAGAGGCAGAGATTCAGAAATATAATCTTTATATCATGACAAGGAGTCCTCTGTCAAGGAATCCCTATCGACCTTCTCGACTATATAAAGCCTTGAGGCAAAGTCTCCCATTACCCTTACACGCTCATTGTAGCCTGTTCCTGTAAATGCAGGAGGCAGGTTTATCCCGGCATTCATAAGAAGCGAGCCTGATACATTTTCTTCTAGCAGCTCGCAGTGGATCTTTACGAAATGGGCTATGGCCCCCTCGGCTAGAGATCCTGGCTTCACATGGACAGGAGATACCTGGTTTATCATGGATCCGAAAGTCCTTACATCGATATCCACAGGAAGATTATAAACATGATATCTGCCGCAAGGGTCAAGTCCCCTGAACTTCAGGTTCTCATATCTGATTCCTGGCTTTATCTCCTTTACAAGTACCATTCCTACCGATCTGGACCCGTCCTTATCGGTCACGACCCATTTTACAGTATTATCCTCATCGCTCATACGATAGAAGTCACCGCCCTGCATGGTGGTCCTCAGCTTCTTGTAGAGATCTACATAGCCTGAGAGCTCATGTATCTCCTGACTGCTCATATCAAGCGGATTCATCTCCATACCGAAGCTTGTAAATGCTGCCACATTAAACCTGGTATCAAGAGGCGTGACCCTTAGAGTCTGGTGATTAGGGCAGGCACTCACATGGCCAGTGACGCAGCTCATTGGATAGCCCATGCTGTAGCCCTGCTGTATGGTAAGACGGCTTATGGCATCGGAATTATCCGATCCCCATATCTGAGGGAAATAAGACAGTATTCCAAGGTCAAACCTGTTGCCGCCTGAGGCACAGCCCTCGAAAAGTATATGAGGATACTTTTTCACAAGGCCATCCATTATATGATAAAGTCCCAGTATATAGCGGTGGTATAGCTCCCCGCTGCTTCTTTCCTTAAGATACGGCGAATAGACATCTGAAAAAATACGGTTATAATCCCATTTCACATAGTCTATGGAAGCCGAGGAGAAGATAGCACACATGGCCTTGTAAACATAGTCTGCGACCTCAGGATTAGAAAGATCCAGTATTCTCTGATGGCGTCCCTCTGACTGCTCACTGTCAGGAGTCTGTATGGTCCAGTCCGGATGAGCCCTGTAGAGATCAGAATCCACATTTACCATCTCCGGCTCTACCCATATACCAAAGTACATTCCAAGACCGTGTATACGGTCGCACAGACAGGACAGACCATGAGGAAGCTTCTTTAGGTTTACCTTCCAGTCACCGAGCGAGCTTCTGTCATCATTCCTATTGCCGAACCAGCCATCGTCCATTACGAAAAGCTCAGCTCCGAGCTCCCTGCCCTTTTTTGCAAATGACAGAAGCTTTTTTTCATTGATATCAAAGTAGGCAGCCTCCCAGGAATTAAGGAGGACAGGGCGGGGCTTTTTCGCCCATTCTCCGGTCAGGATATGCTCCCTTACGAAATCCGCCATAATGATAGAAAGCCTTGAAAAGCCCTGATCACTAAAGGCCATAAGGCACTCAGGAGCATTAAATACTTCCCCGTCCACTAGCTCAAAGGAGAAGCCCTCAGGAGAGATACCGGTAAGTATCCTGGTCTTTCCATAGGTACTTACCGATACACTCTCATAATGGTTTCCGCTGTAGATCAGGTTGCTTGCCATGCATCTGCCATATTCCTCTGTAGCGTCAGGAGATGCTACTATAAAGAAGGGATTGGCCCTTGATGAGGATGAGCCAGCAATAGTAGATATGGAATAATTGCCTGAGCTTACTATGGTGTCATTCCTGTTCATCTCACGGGTCCAGGCACCGGTAAAGGATATGACCCTGCATGAGCTTGCGAATATATCGAGCTGGCCTGAAAGAAGCCGTTCCAGCCTTACCTTCTTTCCAGATCTGTTCTCGAAGGAAACACTTCTTGCTATGACATCTGAATCAGAAAAAACGGAGAAGTACAGCTTCAGCACATATCCATTATTCTTATCAGTCATAATAAGAGTAAGTGTCTGGGACAAAGCTCCCTCTGAATCATGGGATGATGGAAGACCCTCTATCTCATTCTTCCCGTCACTTATCAAAGAGCCTGTCAGGACAAAGTCCAAAGTCGAGTTGCCATCACAAGAGACAGCCTCTATCATGGGCTCCCTCAGATCTCCCTTACCATATGTCCCTACAAGAAGCCTTACATCCTCAAGAGTATAGGGATTGGGATCTGAATTATAATCGATGGAATTGCCCGGAGGAAACTCATTCTTTTCAGAAAGTGACTCTGCCTCACAGGCGCTTTCTATAGCTATCCTCTTCCCGTAATAGGCTGTTTCTATCTGCCCGGTGGGAAGAGTAAGAAGGACCAGACTTGTCTCTGGCGTATCAATAACAAAGGCTTCTCTTTTACCCTCAAGCTTTCTTATCATTTTTCCTCCTGATCAATAGCCCGCTTCCTTAAGGATCTTCTGGACCTTTTTCTCGTTGTAGAAGAAAAGGATCACAACTCCGGCCAGGCAGAAGGCCGATGCAGTAAAGGCTGCTATCCTGTATCCTCTTCCACTCTCAAGGCCTATTGTCCCCAATGAAGTAAATAAAAGTATGGCAAGTGACTGTCCCAGCTTCATCGAGAAGGTACGGGCAGCAAAGAACATGCCGTCATGATTTTCTCCTGTAGTATATGCGTCTGACTTTGCTATATCAGCAACTATGGTCTGAGGTATTATTCCTAGTATTGCCATAGGAAAGCAGGCTGTAATCACTACAAGGATTCCGCTTGCTATGCCTGGCAGACCGAATTTACCTGAAAGTCCTGTGATGATAAAGACAAGGCACATCATAATAAAGGCTGTCATAACAAGTCTCTTCTTTGCGAAGTGCTTCATCAGGAGATTGACAGGCACATAGCAGAGAACCGAGAGAAGAGTCATGGCTATATAAAGTATAGTGGAATAGCTCTCAGGCAGCTTCATAAGCACTGTTACATAGTGCAGAAGTCCTGTCTGGAACATAGTGATGCCGACCCAGTAACAGATATCGCTTAGGACGAAGACTCCGAAGCTTTTGTTGCTGAAGCATTTGATAAGCGATGAAAATGCCGAGCCCTCTGACGGCTTTGCGTCGATATAGTCTGTCTCCTTTATTGTAAAGGCAGGCACCAGAGCGCATATGCAGGCTATAATGGCCATTACAATAAATACTGTCCTCATGGCCCATACACGGCTTCCTATTGCCGGAGTGATGGCACTCCATATGGTAGGCGCCATATAGCCCATTGCCGAACCAATAATAAAGGTAAAGGATATTGCAGTAGAAATATCAGCAAGTGTCCTCTGGTCCCTTGAGAGCTCTGCAATAAGAGCATTATATGGAGTACAGTAAACTGTCATGAAAAGATAGAAAAGAAGCATCATGACAAGGACCCATACGGCATTTATTACTCCATTGCTTCCAAGCTTGTCTGCGACCGGATTTCCTGCTGTTGGACATATGTAGACCATAATAGTGATAAGGGCCAGAGGAATGGCTGCTCTTTTCATAAACGGTATTCGTCTGCCCTTTGGATTTCTGCTCCTGTCGGAAAGATTCCCGATCCAGGGATCCGTTATGGCATCAAATACCCTTCCTATGGCATATATGCCACCTATTATAGTGAATACTCCGAATATGACTCTGCCCTGAGGTATGAAATATATCATACCCTGCTTTACAGAGACATTATCAGGCTGATAGAATGACTCTATGAAATTTGTAAGGATTGCGCTCATAAGCGACCATCCCAGCTGACCAATGGCAAAAAGCCATATCACCTTTTTTGTAACAGGCTTAAGTTCCCTTTTTTCTGACATTTTATAACCTCCTTACGCCCCTTAATCCATTTCCTTTACAGCAAGCCTCACACAGTTATATGCCCCGTCATATATACCAAGTGTACGGTTTTGCTTAATGTTTTCGCACATATCTCCTATTATGCTTCCATCCTCTATCATAAGAGAAAGCATGGAGAGCACCTGAGCAGTCTCCCTTACCTCAAATGTACCGTCGCCTATCTCTGCCGAATGAATAGCACCCCACATCTCATGCTTTCCTACCCTTCTGATGAAAAGCTTTGGCACAGGATAAAAGGCAAGCTCAGATGGCTTCGTGACAAGACAGTCAGAGCATCTGATCAGAAGATTGGTGATATAGACAGCCTCAAAAATATCCTTATGATAAAAGGCATGGATACCTGTAATATCATTGTCAAGAGAATGCTTTGCAAAGGTACTGGCCTCGCCGAAATCATTGAAATGTCTGACTGAATTTTCCTCAAGGCCTGAGATCCTTTTTGCCATTTCCTCCCAGACATTCTTGTAATCGCCTACATTTACCATAAGGGCTGCCCTGCCCTCCTCTACAAGAGGAAGCAGGAAACGTATTATTGCCTCGAATATATCGGCCTGAGCTCCTGCTCCTCCTATGGAAAGAAGAAAACGTACTGGCTTTTTCTTCTCTATACGGTCAAGTCTTCTGGCGCAGTCAGCATCAATATTAGAGACAAGCTCATGATCTATATAATGTCCTGTATAGAATATCTGATCCGACGGTATCGGCTTCAGAGGCTTATCACCATAGAATCCGTTCAGGGTCCTGTAGCCCAGATATGCGTTATGGGTCTGAACAGTATGGATGGCGCCCTCGGCAAGATGCAGGGCCATAGGCCAGTTGTCCGGTATAGCCTCTATTACCCTCTTCATACCTCTGTGGACTGCAGCCTGGGCCGGCCAGGCATGGGTCGCTATGACAGGTATCTGCTCAGGGATATTCTGATAGACAGGAGCTAATAGCCTGCTGGTCTCCTGATCGGATGCATTATAGGTAAGCTTCTTGAAACCGGTATAGTTTAGCGGCTCCCAGATCAGCCTGTTGAAAATGGGATTCTTAGAAAGCCTCGATCCCTTTGAATAAAGATCATTCTGCTTTGATATGATCTTGGTCGCGGCAGTCTTTGGAAAAGAATTAAGATCCAGCCAGTAGGGCGTATATCCGAGAGCATGAGCCGCACTGGCCATTGCCATAGAGATACGGTAATGGCCGAATCCCATCCTTATGTTTGATACTATGATCCCCTTCTTAGTATCAAGCTCCTCTTCATTGTCGCCCTCGAGCCTTATATCAACGACTCCGAGCCGGTCATAGAGTGTTCTGTTTTTCCGAAGCCTTATCTGATAAGAGACATCGCCATCATCAGGACAGCTCCTCCTGTATCCCCCAGCTGCCCTTAAGGACTTCCGCGCCTCCCGCGGAGTAAGGGCATTTCCAAAGATCATTTCCAATTATGTAACCTCCTATGCTCTGATACCACTTATCATGATATCAGCCAGTCCTTCCAGTGCTTCCCCATAATGGATTCCATACTCATCAAGTTCACCTGTCGATAAGAACCTCTCGACAGCAGCATCATAGATCATCTGAAAGAGATTCAGATCCACCTCACAGAAGCTTCCGTTGGCGATACCCTCACGGATGACCCCGAGTGTCTGGTCCCAGCCGCTCTCGAGCCTTTCCTTTACTGATTCATAGGCCTTCGGATACTTGTCCTTGTAATCGAGAAATACAGGGAAATCAACTCCCTTGAAGGTCTCAGGCATGACTGAAAGCAACCTTTTAAGCTTCTCTTTAGAGTCAAGGCTCGCATCCGCTACTATCTCATCCTCGCTCTCCTTTATCTGATCGAAAACGAGATTCACCAGATCATTGATAAGATGCTTCTTATCACGGAAGACCGTATATATGGTCTTCTTGCTCATGGAGATCTCCCTGGCCAGATCGTCCATGGTAAACTTGATACCCTTTTTCTTGTAAACGCTTACAGCCCCATTAAGTATTTTTTCTCTTAACATGATTGCCTCCTGATAACAGATTCTCTTTTTCCTGGAAAACGGAAACTAAATATATATGCTTCCGTTTCCTATATGATAACAAAAACCCCCTCATATGTCATTTAGTAATTTTTAACAAAAGTTGATGCTGATTTTTGTGCAATCTGCACTAATCCCACCTCTGAGCCGAATAAAGTCCCCTTCTTCCGCTGCATATGAAGGCGACAGCCGAGGCCGCAAGGAAATAAGGTGCAGAGCCTGCTCCGAAGATCTCTATGCCTATGACAAAGGCTGCCATAGGGCAGTTGGTGACTCCGCAGAAAAGGCTTACCATGCCTACTCCGCAGGCAAGCTCAGGATATACTCCGAACAGATTGCTAAATACTGAACCTAATGCTGCGCCAATATAGAGCGCCGGGACTATCTCTCCTCCCCTGTAGCCTGCCCAGACAGATATCAGGGTGAATACTATCTTCAGTATGAACTGATATGGCATTGCACCACCCTTCATAAAGACAGGGATCATCTCTACTCCGGCTCCGTTATATTCCTGGCCCCTGAAAAGAAGAGATAGCATGAGAAGAGCCACTCCGCAGAAGAAGCCTCTTAAATATGGGTCGCTTATTATCTCGGCTGACCTTTTCATTCCCTTCCTGATCAGAGTAACAAAGGCAAGGGAAATAAGGCCGCAGACAGCTGCTATCACGGATACATATACTATCCTGATGCCGGAAAATGGAATCTCTGCAGCCAGCTCCATGCTAAGGTTCGGCGCTCCTATCCAAGCTGCAGTAAACCTGGCTGTATAGGAAGACAGAAGGACTGAAAAAAGCCATCTGGGATTGGTTCGTCCTACCACAGCTATCTCAAGTGCAAATACAGCCGCTGCCATAGGAGTTCCAAAAAGCGCCGAAAAGCAGGCTCCCATTCCCATGACGACGCACATATTTTTCTCATCGTCACTAAGTCTTAAGGCTCTGGCCAGATTATAGCCCACGCTTCCCCCCAGCTGTAAGGCCGCTCCCTCTCGGCCTACAGATGCACCGCAGAGATGAGAAAAGACCGTCGTAACGAAGATAGATGCAGTCATCTTTATGGAAACCGGTTTGGTCGAATAAACGGCCTCTATGACCCTGTTGGTGCCCCCGTCAGCCTCCTTTTCGAACCAGTTGTAGAAGAAATTGATAAGAACGGCTCCTATAGGAAGCAGGAGCAGGAAGGCCGGATGAGCTCTCCTGATATCCGTCGCTTTCTTTATACAGAGATAGAAGGCTCCTCCGGCCAGTCCCAGGATCACTCCAATGGAAAGCGAAAGGGCTATTAACCTGATCGCTTTTATGATTTTTTTTTGCATTTCCTTATTATTAAACATTAAAACAGCTTCCGCCTATAAACTCACGGATCAGAGAGGTATTAGCTATGTTTTCGGTAGGCATAGGGAGGAAATAGTCAAGAAGCTTTAATAATCTCTTGGCCTCGGTATGCTCCCTGCAGTCAGAGGGAATCCCATAGAGAAGCGGCTCAGCATAGATCTTAAGGACTGCCATCTCATAGATAAGGGCTGAGTTGAACATTGCATCCGCAGACTCCTGGAAGGGGAATATATTCTTCTTCTCGCCTCTGTGGACCGAATCCCACATGGCTATGGTCTCCCTTGCCGTGGTACCCCGGGTTCTGGCATCCCTTACGATACGCCTTATAAGCCGACCGTCCGTCGTAGACAGCGGGTTGTGCTCATCTATTGCAAGCTGGGTCAGGGCTGATATATAGATCTTGTACTTTGACTCCTTTGGAAGGGAGTAGCTTAGCTTGTCATTAAGTCCGTGTATCCCCTCAAGGACCAGGACATCGTTATCAGAAAGCTGCATCCTTATCCCTTCAGGAGCCCTCTTCTGGGCCACGAAATCGAAGATAGGAAGAGTGACCTGCTCGCCCTTTAAGAGCCTTGTCATATCTGAATTGAACTGCTCTATATCAAGGCATTCAAGAGCCTCGAAATCCCTCTGCCCGTTCTCATCGACAGGCATCAGATCATGGTCCAGATAATAGTTGTCAAGAGAGACCGCATGAGGACTGAGCCCCCTGGCTTTAAGCTGGATAGAAAGCCTTTTCGAGAAGGTAGTCTTTCCTGAAGATGAAGGGCCTGCTATCATCACGAATTTCCTGTTGCTGTCCTGGGCTATCTCACTTGCAAGAGCGCCTATCCTCTCCTCCATGAAGGCCTCCTGCATAAGGATTATCTCCTTGGTCCGGCCACCTGCTATTGCATCGTTTAAGGCACCAACCGTATCTATATCCATGGCTAAAGCCCATTCCCTGGTACGCTTTAAGACCGAAAAAAGCTTGACTGGTGGATCAAATGCTTCTATCCCTCCCTCATTATCCGGGAACCGCAGCACAAAGCCCTGGTCAAAGGGCTCTATGTCAAAGGACTTAAGATATCCTGTGGACGGAACCATATAGCCGTAGAAATAGTCGTGGATACCGTCTATCTCATAGATATTTGTGCTGGAATTGGACCTGTAGTGCAGAAGCTTTTCCTTATCAGGCATTCCGCCCCTTGCGAAGAGCTCAGTGGCCTCTACAGTTGGATAGGTTCTCTTGGTGATGGGAAGATCAAGTGTAACTATCTCCTTCATCTTTCTCTTAAGCTCCGAAAGAAGCTTCTTAGTCGCCTTCCTTCCCTCTCCGAATGTACAGTAATATCCGTCGCCTAATGAAAACTGAACGAAGACCGTAGGCTTTTCTTCAGGAAAAAGCTCATGGAGAGCCTTATGCATAAGGAAGACAAGACTCCTCCTGTAGGCCCTCTGTCCGTCCTTATTGGCAGATGAAAGGAAATCAATAGTCCCGTCCTCCCTTACATCCTGGGTCAGCTCAGTCAGCTTACCATTATATATGGCCAGATATGCCTTTTCATAGTCCTCTCCGTATACCTTCTTGGCAAGGTCTGAAAGCTTCTGGTCTCTGGGAACCCTCTGTGGCTCTCCTCCGTTTATCCTTATCTCACAAAAATCCTGCATAGACTCTCTTCTCCTTTTAGTTCCTTGTATCTGGGCTCATTGCTGTCCAGATTTTCTGTTATAGATTCTATTACATCTATCCTGTTCTCAAGCTGGCCTTTAAGGGCCTTATCCCTGTGGGCAAGAAGATAAGGCCCGTATTTCATCGAAAACGGGCTTATCTCTCCCCATCCTGCTGCTCTGCCATCGGGTATGGTCTTTATTATCTGATAGTATTTTCCGGAATCGACAAGAGCCCTTTCCTCCGACAGGGAAAAGCCGTGATCATAAAGCCAGTATCTGACCATGGCAGCATCCGACTGGGGAGAAAGTATAAGCTCACCTGTCTTACCCGCTATCTCAAGCCCCTTCTCAAGAATTGAGACTATAAGCGAACCTCCCATACCGCATATTACTATAGAATCAGGGACGGTATCAAGCTCTGTAAGGCCGTCTGATTGCAGGATATCTATCCTGTCAGAAAGACCGTTTTCTACAATATGCTGTCTGGCCCTTTCAAGCGGTCCCCTGTTTACGTCTATAGCTATGGCTCTTCTTGCCCTGCCGTCAGCTACCAGCGCTATCGACAAAAAGGCGTGATCGCATCCAACGTCTGCGACCACGCCTCCAACAGTCACCAGATCATATACACAGGACAGCCTCTCTGATAACTCCTTCTTCATTACTCGAGATAATCCTTCAACTTCTTGCTCCTGCTAGGGTGACGAAGCTTGCGAAGAGCCTTTGCCTCTATCTGTCTGATACGCTCACGGGTGACATTGAATTCCTTGCCGACCTCCTCAAGGGTCCTGGCCCTGCCGTCCTTTAGGCCGAACCTTAAGATAAGTACCTTCTTCTCCCTTGGGGTAAGGGTATCAAGGACATCATTCAGCTGCTCCCTTAAGAGGGTGTATGTAGCTGCATCAGCAGGCACCGGCATATTGTCATCAGGGATGAAGTCCCCCAGATGGGAGTCTTCCTCCTCACCTATAGGAGTCTCCAGTGATACCGGCTCCTGGGAGATCTTCTGGATCTCCCTTACCCTCTCGACAGGCAGATCCATCTCCTCTGCTATCTCCTCAGGGGTCGGCTCACGGCCAAGCTCCTGAAGCAGCTGACGCTGTACGCGGATAAGCTTGTTTATGGTCTCTACCATATGGACAGGGATCCTTATGGTACGGGCCTGATCTGCTATGGCACGGGTTATGGCCTGACGGATCCACCAGGTAGCATAGGTAGAGAACTTATAGCCTTTCTTGTAGTCAAACTTCTCGACAGCCTTAATAAGACCCAGATTACCCTCCTGGATCAGGTCGAGGAAAAGCATACCTCTTCCAATATACTTCTTGGCAATAGATACCACCAGTCTAAGGTTGGCCTCAGCCAGCTTCTTCCTTGCAGCAGTGCGGACCTGGGGATCATCTGATTCCATCTTCTTTGCAAGCTCTATCTCCTGATCTGCGGTAAGAAGAGGAACCTTTCCTATCTCCTTTAGATACATCCTTACAGGATCCTCGATTGAAACGCCCTCCGGAACAGAAAGATCGATATTCTCGAGGTCCACATCGTCCTCATCTGAAGGAACGAAGTCATCATCCGGTTCAGGAATGTCATCATCAACGCCCACATCATCACGCAGGACATCGACATTATTGCTCTCGAGGAAATCGAGGATCTTCTCGAACTGCTTGTCATTTAGATTGAGCCCGCTGAAATACTCGGTGATCTCGTTATACTCGAGTACGTTCTTTTTCTTCTTTGCGAGGCTTAAAAGCTCCTGAAGCTTGGTCGTAAAGATCTTCTCCTTCTCCTCTGTTGACATTCCTCCCTTCTCCTTATTGTCAGTCCTTTTCGCCGTTGTTGTCTTTGTGGACTTAGCCATTTATGGTTCCTCCTTCATGCATCGGCAATTCTAAGCTTTGCTATCTTATCCAGTGATTCCTTCTGCTTCCTTATCAGATCATAACGTCCGTTATCGGCCGGATCAAGAGAATCTATCCGCTTATCATAGCTTCTCCTTACTACCCGTGAAAGGGTAAGGATAAAAGCCTTCGTCTTCTCTTCCTTCGGAGTATCCTGAAGCGACCTTATATTTTCATGGAAGATCCATGAAGCCCTGTTCTGATCTTCTACCTCATCAAAAGAATCTATTATGACAGCGGGATTTGCTATCCCGTTTTTCTCTATCTGTTCATACAGCTGTGCTGCTATCTCTCTTAGTATTCCCTGATCAAAATCCTCTGGCAAAAGATATTCCTTCACTGTTGAAAAAAGGTCAGGTCTGTCTGCTATCCATGAAAGAAGTCTCATCTGATCCGGATCATCCTTTTGCCTGTCCCTAGAAGGTGCTGACTCGCTACGACGCTTAGCCGCATCAGGCTTTATGATCTGGTCAGCTGAAAGCTTCCTGATCAGGGATTTCATCGCTTCCTTCGGGATATCAAACTCCCTGCAGACAGTATCTGTATAATTCTCTCTTTCGAGCTCTATCTTAAAGGTGAGGAGCTTTTTCGCAGTCTCTGTCTCAAAAGTCGTATGCTCTGCCGGATCTCTAAGATCGTATTTCTTCTCGAGCTGTCTTATCTCGAATATGAAAAAATTCTCAGCACTATCTATCCGCCTCTGATACTCGTCGGCTCCCTTAGCCTTTATGAACTCATCCGGGTCCTTATATGGGGTCATATTTATGACTCTCATATTGATCCCCTTTGACTGAAACATTGGTATGGCACGAAGAATGGCATTTACTCCTGCTCCGTCACTGTCATAGGACAGATAAACATTCTTCGTGATATGTGATATAACCTCGACCTGCTGGGGTGTAAGAGAGGTCCCAAGCGAAGCCACAGCGCAGTCAAAGCCTGCCTGATGAAGGGCTATCACATCCATATATCCCTCGCAGAGGATTAGATACCCCCTCCTGGTCCGTCTGGCCAGATGAAGTCCGTAGAGCTCCCTGCTCTTATGGAAGATATCGGTCTCAGGTGAGTTTAAGTACTTGGGCTTTTCGTCTCCGAAGACCCGTCCTCCGAAGGCAACGACCCTCGAGTACTGGTCCATGACCGGAAACATGGCTCTGTTTATGAACTTGTCCCTTATACCGTATTGCTCAGAGAAAGTGAATAAACCGCTCTCACGGAGTATATCGTCAGAATATCCCTTTTTCTTTAGATATAAATACAGATCATCAGAATGAGGATCCGAATATCCGAGCCCGAACCTAAGCATTGTATCATCGCTTAAGCCCCTGTCCTTAAAATATTCAAGACAGGCCTCACCTCTGTCGCTGTGGAGGAGACTGTAAAAATAGACCGCTGCATCCTTATTTGCTGCAAGCAGCTGCTTCCTCCTTTCGTTCCATCTCTTCTGCTCTCCGCTTAACTCCTTTGACTGTATGGTGATACCGGCTCTATTGGCCAGGGTCTCTACTGCCTCAGGAAAGGACAGATGGAGATAGTTCTCCATGAACTGATAGACAGTCCCGCTTGCTCCGCAGCCAAAGCAGTGATACATCTGCCTCGAGGGAGAGACCGAAAATGACGGTGTCTTCTCTCCGTGGAAAGGACAGAGTCCGAAATAGTTGCTGCCACTCTTCTTCAGAGGGACATATTCCTTTATCACATCGACTATGTCGTTTGCCCTGCGGACCTCTTCAATTGTCTCCTGGTCATAATAGCTCAAAAACCATCTACCTCCCAGGCCTTAGGAATAAAGAACTCCGAAAACTTTGTCCTGCAGTAGCTGTCCGTCATCCCGGCTATATAATCGCAGATGATCCTCTCCTGCATATCCTGTTTTCTTTCTATACTATTGTAATACTTCTCAGGCAGGGCCTTAGGATTCTCATTGTAGTATTCGAAGAGCATGCGAATCATCCTCTTGGCCTTTATCTCCTCGCCCTTGGCCCTTGGGTTTCTATATACATTGGCGAAAAGGAAGCTCCTTAAGTCCATGGCTGCCTCCCTTATCTCATCGGACATCCTGATCTCCTGACTTCCCTCGCTTGTAGTTATGACATCATGGATCATAGTATTAAGCCTTGCCTTGGCATTCATACCAAGCGTCCTTCTGATCTCTGTCGGGATGTCCTCCTCTCTTATGATCTCGCCTCTTATAGCGTCATCGACATCGGCGTAGATATAGGCTATCTTATCAGATAAGCGGACGACTGCTCCCTCTGGAGTCGCAGGATGTCCCTCGGTCTGGTGGTTTCTGATCCCGTCTCTTACCTCCCAGGTGAGATTCAAGCCCTTACCGTCCTTTTCAAGCTTCTCGACTATCCTTACAGACTGCTCAGAGTGACTGAAGCCTCCACTGGTACACTTATCGAGCACATCCTCTCCGGCATGGCCAAAGGGGGTGTGTCCCAGATCATGTCCTAAGGCAATGGCCTCTATCAGGCTCTCGTTAAGCCTTAAGGCCCTTCCTATGGTCCTGGCATTCTGAGCAACCTCAAGGGTATGGCTCATCCTGGTCCTGTAATGGTCTCCCATAGGGTAAAGGAAGACCTGTGTCTTGTTCATAAGTCTCCTGAAGGCCTTGCAATGCAGTATCCGATCCCTGTCTCTCTGGAAGACCGGTCTGATATCGCACTGCTCCTCAGCTACCTTCCTTCCCCTTGAATTTACCGAAAGCGTAGCATATGGGGAGAGCTCCTCCTTTTCCATCTGCTCGATGGTCTCACGAATCAGCATGCCATTCTCCTCTCCGGCGCCTGCGCCTCAAAAAAAGCCATTGCTTTTTATTATAGCACATAATTAAGAAAAGCAACAAGCCTATTTTTTCGGGCAGATTATCTTATCAAGCCCGTCAAGAGCCTTCTCCACCACATGGTCTATCTTTGTCCCAAGAGAGCCTGCAGCAGGCCTGTCCTCCTTTGGCCTTAAGGTCACGGCGGATCAAGGGCAATATCCTTATGACATTATACAGAGAAACTCTGTGACAGACAATGAGATCAGATCCAGGTCATCCTGAATTGGATACAACACTATTCAATAAAAAAGAGCCCTAAGGCTCTTATTTTTGAAATATAATCCTTATTTTCTGCCTCATTTCAGGGCCTTCTCCACATTACTCCATAGGTAACCTTAGCAATGTCATCATATGAGAGCTTATCGAGAGCCAACAAATACTATCTTTTTCAAATTATCCATCTCCTTATTTTATGCTTAATATGACTTCTGTCTCTGATCCACTTAACACACTTTCAAGCTCTTCGATACTCGACGCTTCCACCTTACCTATTTTCGTATATGACCATGAATTAGCGCCATAAAAGAATACTATCTGATTTCCATTGTATAACATTACATCCCCAGCCTCAGTTGTAATCTGATTGTCGTTACGTGGTAGAGTCTTTCCCAACTGACAGACCTTCTCAAAACCTCCGTAATTTGATGCTGAAATAGTCAAATCCCCATCCGCAAGCATTTCTCTTAAAGCCTTGGCAGTTTCATTATCTTCCAGATTCACAATAAATGAACTACTACCTACTGTTACACGAATCTGATTATCAGCCAATGTGCTTTCATCCGCCATTTTCATCTCAGTCTGCTCCTTTGACTCATTTGTATCTGTTTGAACACCGGATTTCATCTGCCCAATATTATCTTCTTGAACATCACCGGTATTATTTGCATTACACCCGGTTAACAACAAAAAGAAGACCACCAGTGTTGCTGCAATTCTTTTCGACATCATTTTAATTCACCATATAACTTGTCAGAAACCGGTTGGCACCATTCCGTTGTTCCATCCTCTGCCACCTATACATATGAGCATTTGCTTTTCGATTTTTACTTTAAATACTCATGAAAGAAACTCTCTAGCTTATCAAACGGAATATAATCCTTATCTCCACCATCATAGAGATCTGTATGTACTGCACCAGGAATGATATAAAGCTCTTTATTATCTCCATTAAGCAGCATGAAAGCATCCTTACTCATATAGCAGGAATGAGCCTTCTCGCCATGGATCATAAGAACCGCATTATCAATCTCTCCTGCATAATGGAACTGGCGCATATTGGAAAGTGATATCATTCCGGTAATTGCCCAGCCATCATTTGAATTAAGACTTCTCTTATGATAACCTCTTTTAGTCTTGTAATAATCATAGTAATCCTTTACAAAGAACGGAGCGTCCGAAGGCAATGGATCGACAACTCCTCCTGCCAAAGCGTATGTACCGTTTCTAAAGTCCTCCGTTCTCTGAGCATTCACAGCCTTTCTGGCCTTCACTCTTGCCTCTTTATTATCATCAGCATCAAAGTATCCATTCGCTGCAACTCTTGTCATATCATACATTGTTGATGTAACCGTAGCCTTAATCCTTGTATCAAGGCAGGCGGTCTGAAGGGCTACACCTCCCCAGCCACAGATACCTATGATTCCGATTCGCTCAGGGTCAACATTATCCTGAACAGACAAGAAATCTACCGCTGCCTGAAAATCCTCAACGTTTAAATCCGGTGAGGTCATATACCTTGGAAAACCACCTGACTCTCCGGTAAAAGAAGGATCAAAGGCAATCGTCAGAAAACCTCTTTCTGCCATTGTCTGTGCATAAAGACCTGATGACTGCTCCTTAACAGCACCATAAGGACCTGACACTGCAATCGCAGGAAGTTTTCCTGTAGCATTCTTTGGTATGTACATATCAGCTGCCAGGGTGATTCCAAAATGATTTGCAAATGTTACCTTCTTGTGATCTACTTTTTCACTCTTTGGAAATACCTTATCCCATTCCGTTACTAAATTAAGTTCTTCTGTTTTCATCATCGCTTGATACCTCCGTTATTCTTGTTCATTTCACTTTCGATTTTTCTAAGCATAAAATCCATGCAATCAATTTTTCTTCCGCATTCATGATATTCATCCATTATGCGGCAACGCTCTTTTTTCAAGAGTCGAAACATGTTTTCCATGCTTCCAGCTTCATATTGCTTAAGGATATTTTCTGATGTATCTTCGTGACATCCTGTATCCATAAGGCACTGTTTCAGTTTTTCTTTATCCATGAGATTTCCTCACTCAATTGTACCGTTCACCTGACATATTTATTATACGAGCTTGTAAATACTCCTGCTAATGGTTATAATGAATATCATGTTATTCCTTTTTGGCATATCATATAGTAACGAGAAATACGAAGTATTTCGAGTGCACTGATCATGGAAGGAAAATTCTATGGAAATTAGAACCTTAAGATATTTTTTAGCAGTGGCAAGAGAAGAAAATATGAGTAGAGCAGCCCAGCTTCTGCATGTAACTCAGCCTACCCTGTCAAAACAGCTTAAATCGCTGGAGGACGAACTTGGGAAAAAGCTTTTCACAAGACATGCTTTTAGTATCCAGCTTACTGATGAAGGAATTCTGCTACGCAATCGTGCCGAGGATCTTGTCAGCATGGCTGATAAAATCGAGCAGGAATTTGTTTCTCTGGATGATATAGCTGGTGGAGAGCTCTATCTTGGTCTTGCTGAATCCTACCAGCTTCGATATCTGGCAAAATCTATAAAAGATTTTAAACAACACTATCCGAACCTTCATTATCATATCACAAGCGGTGATACAGAGCAGCTCTCTGAAAAAGTCGATAAAGGCTTACTTGATTTTGTAGTACTGGTAGAACAACCGGATATCCGCAAATACGAATATATCGAATTTCCTCAAGCAGACACCTGGGGACTTATCATTCCGGATACCGATCCCCTGGCAAAGAAAAAAGCCATCCGTTTGGATGACCTTGTAGGCTTGCCGTTATTCTGTTCTGATCAGGCATGGAATGGAGATATTAGAAACTGGGCTGGAAGCAGATTTTCAGAGCTTCGGTTAGAAGGTTCCTTCCGCCTTTCTTACAATGGATCAATTTTTGCCATGGAAGGCTTAGGATATCTTCTCACCTACGAACATCTTGTAAATACGTCAAAAGACAGCGGCCTTGTATTCAGACCACTGTCTCCGAAGCTTGAAAATAGAATATATATAGCATGGAATAGATATCAGGCGTTTACACCTATCGCTGATAGATTTCTAGCTCATCTCAAGGATTCTTTCCAATAGTAATATAATACTATCATTATGGTTCCCTTGCTGTTCAGTTATATCCTTCCCAAAAAAGCAGGCAAACCGCAGTTGAATTAACTTTTGAAAAGTTTTGCGGTTTATAATCGCAAAACTTATTGGATTTTAATGAGAATTGCGGTATACTATCTACAAACGGAGGTGGTCACGATGATTTACAGACCTTTGTATGTAGAGAAGATTATGGCTTATGTGGATACGCCATTTGTAAAAATCCTCACGGGAGTGCGCCGCTGCGGAAAGTCAACGATCCTGAAAATGATTATGGAGAGATTGAAAACACAGCGGAATATTCCGGATGAGTGCATTGTCAGCTGCCGCTATGACTCGATGGAATATGATGATATGACAGCAAAACAGATGTACGCGCAGCTTAAGGAGCGTCTTTCGCCCGATGGAAAAACCTATCTATTTCTTGATGAGGTTCAAGAAATCAATGGCTGGGAAAAGGTCGTCAATTCACTGGCGTCGGACTTTGATGTTGACCTGTATGTGACAGGCTCCAACTCCCGTATGATGTCCTCTGAGATCTCGACCTATCTGACGGGACGGTATGTGTCTTTTAGAATCTTCACCTTGTCCTTTGGCGAGTACCTGATGTTCAAAAGCCAATATACCGAGGTTGGAGAGCCGAAGGCAGAGCTTGCCAACTATGTGCGCTTGGGTGGTTTCCCGGCAACGCATTTGCAGGAGTTCTCTCAGGACGAGGTCTACACCATCGTGCGGGATATTTACAACTCCACGATCTTCTCGGATATTGTCAAGCGCAATCAGGTGAGAAAGATTGACCAGTTGGAGCGGGTGGTCAAGTACACTTTCAACAATGTGGGCAATACCTTCTCGGCAAAGTCCATTTCGGATTATCTGAAAGCGGAGCACCGTTCGCTGGACAACGAAACTGTTTACAGTTACTTGGAAAAGCTGGAAAAGGCATATCTTCTTCACCGATGCTCCCGCTTTGATTTGCATGGTAAGGAAATCCTGAAAACGCAAGAGAAATTCTATCTTGCCGATACCGCCCTACGGTACAGCGTTCTTGGCTATAACGCTGACAGCGTGGCATCCAGCCTTGAGAATGTCGTGTACTTGGAGCTTTGCCGCAGAGGCTATACCGTCAATGTCGGCAAGTCCGGCAGTGGCGAAATCGACTTTGTTGCAGTACGGCAAAATGAAAAGCTCTATGTGCAGGTCACACAGGAGCTTCGTTCTCCGAAAACGGAAAAACGGGAGTATGAGCGTTTGCTGGAGATCCACGATAACTACCCCAAATATGTTCTGGCAACGGATGAGTTCTCAGGCGGAAACTATAAGGGCATCAAGACGATGCACATAGCGGACTTCCTGTTAAGCTCTGAATATTAAACAGACATTGGCTTAACAGCAGAAACCGCTGTCAAGCCGCATCAATTATCATAGAAGATCTGAATTTACAGAAAAAGCAGGTCACAAATGACCTGCCTTTTCTCTTCTATTCAATTACTAATCCCAGAGGTCAGGATCGAACTCGTCTACTTTTACTTTGAAGGACCGCTCTGCTCCATTTACCTTTAGCGTAACCGTCGCTGTCCCACCTGAGATGCGCTTCAATTGAATATAACCATTTTCCATCTTTGCTGTTACAACATTAGGATCTGAACTGGTAACCTGATAAGGGCCTGAATAATACTTATTATCAAGAAATACATCTACAGAGTCATAATCATACTCTTCATCACCATAAAATCTCAAAACATACGAATGATTCTCTTCTTTGTAATCATCCCATGGAAATTCGATCCTGTTTGCTTTGGAAGGGTCAACCACTTCGATCTGGAATCTTGCAAATACATTATCATATTCCTGAGTCAGGTAATTATATTGGACCAGTGTAGCATAACGTATGCCGGGATTCTTTCCTTTAATCTCACCGACCCAATTACCATCCTCATTCGTTACAAACTCTAATACATCATCCGATGTCAAAGAGTTACTATTGGCAGCTTGTATTGCCTCTTCATCTGTAAATTCCTTGTCATCCCAAAAGAGAGCGGCTTTTCCACACGTGCCATAAAGATAATCGTACACATTATCCGTCTGTCCCTGACAAATTTGCAACGGATGACTACCGTAATACTCAGGATCTTTTAAAATAAGAAAAAATGTTCCAACTTCACGAGTCTTATTCTCATAGGTCTCTTTGATAGTAATCTCTGCCTCACCGCTATTTTTTACTTCTGTAACCTTTCCATTCTCATCCATGACAAGATCTTTACTATCTGTATAAAACGTGTATTTTGCCTTCGGATTTTTGAAGAAGATCAAATCATCAAATTCAGACACATCTGCTGGATTCTGTGTTGAAATCCATCCCGGCTGCGCCCCGACACAAAAATCGCGGTCCCAATCCGAACCCCAAACGCCATAAGCAGTCTTTGCATTACGTACTTGAAACGTCAATGTGTCTAATTTCTTCGTCTTTCCCTTATATGTCTGCTTTACCGTGATCTTTGCTTTACCTAAGGATACTCCTTTGACCACTCCTTTGGATGATACAGTTGCTACAGACTTTTTATTACTGCTGTACGTGATCTTTGCCTTAGACGGTACCCCGCTAACTTTAATCTGAGTCGTCGCGTTGATTCCAATACCATTCCCAAACGTATCCGAATCCCCAGGATAATGAACCTCTGCCTCTGCCTGTGCCACGACTGCTGTCTGCGGTAATACCACGGGTGTTGCCAGCACGAGCGAAAGTGCCAGCGCAATAGTTGAAAGTGTTTTTTTCATTATCAAATTCTCCTTTCATAGACTCGGAAATAAGATTTCCTGTAAATATATTCTACCCGCCATTCATCCCATCACCTAAAGGTAATGGGTTTTCTGGCGGAGACTTTATAAAAAAGCAGCCGTATGGCTGCTATATCCTATAGATGTCTCCCGTGGTACCAGAGTACCGTCGGATCGAATTCCTGCAGGGTCTTTACCGAGGTATATCCCATCAGCTGCTTTAGCTGCTGGTTCATCTGATTAAGCTTATCCTCGACGGCTGAAGCTCCTGATGTCAGTAGGGACGGCAGGATAGCTCTGCCGGTAGATACTGCATCGGCGCCGAGTGCCAGAAGCTTGTATGCGTCTCGTCCGTCATCGACGCTGCAGTCGGCGAAAACTATCATCTGTCCCGAGACTTTCTTTATCTCAGGAAGCACCATGGCAGGCGGCACGGCAAAAGGCAACCTGCCGTGATGGTGGCTGACTACGATCGCATCTGCTCCGGCCGCTTTGCAGAGAAGGGCATCCCTCGCACTCAGGACTCCCTTCGCCACGAAATGACAATTGAGTCCATGCGCGTATGAGACCAGAGATTTAAGCTCCTCTTCGCTTAGGGTGCCCATCACCTCGCCGTCCACGACATCCGCCTCTCCATCGGCTCCTATGCTGTGGTCGATATCTATACCGACTGCCAGCGCCTGATGCGATGCTGCGAATGACATCTGCGACCTGATCATATCATGGTCGGCAAAAGGCTTAATGATGCGGATCGTATCGGCACAGATGTCCGCTATCTTCTCGTACTCCTCGTCCGGCTCATCGCCGACCCAGTTCACGAGTTCCAGCTCCTTCGCGGCCTTGGCGTACTCCTCCATCGGCTGACTGCCGGTCCCGACCTTATTCAGGTGTGAAAAAGCCGGCATCATGATAGGCGATGAGAACTGTCTGCCCCACAGCTCATATGTCAGGTCAGCTATTCCCGTCCCAATGCTTCTCTCCTCTATCCAGATCTCATCCAGATATCTTCTGGTGATAAAGCTCGCATTCGACGCATCCCTGGGAAGTGCCGGTATCATGCCCTCAGGTCCCGGCCAGGTGGCTTCTTTCTCTGCCATGTATTACCTCCTTTTGCTATCAAGAAATCTATGCAGTACCCCTATATGCTGTCAGCAGAATCAGAATAGTTTCACTATCTGCTGTCGGCAGAAACTAAATAGTTTCACTATCTACTGTCAACAGAATCTGAACAGACTCACTACCTGCTGCCGGCAGAATCTGTATTGTACCTCTATCTGCTAGTTACAGCTCTACGAAAGAATCTTCTCGTAGGCGATATCGCCCCTCTCATAGCCGTAGTCGCCGAGCTTCAGCTCCTTGAATCCGTATTTCTCGTAGATATGAATCGCCGGCTTCAGCTGACTGTTCGATATGATAAAAAGCCTCTTCGCCCCGTGATCCTCTGCCCACTGCATCGCAGCAGCAAATACTGCACTGCCGCTTCCGCTGTGCTATCGGTGCTTATTCGAGCAGAGCTTGCAGATCTCCCAGGTGGTAACGTTCATCGGCTTGGTCATGCAGGCGGCAAGCACAGTATCCTCCTCTATCGCGAAGTATATCATTCCACCTTCTCTTATCTCATCGTCTATGTGAGCGAAGGTCTCATAATCCTCTTCCTCCAGATGTCCGAAATACTCCTCGATCCAGTCTGTGTTATACTCTATGAAGGCGTCCCTGTATCTAGGGTCGTACTGCACTATCTCCACTGCTGATCCTCCCGGGGCTATAGTGATCTCTACTCGCCCGATTCTGTGCCCCCTTTGCTATTATAGACAAATGCAGTGAGGAATTCAAAAAACATCATAGCAATCTACAATAGCTGCCTGTAGTCGGCATCCCAAAAACCGCCTCACTTATGCAACCGCATATTCTCTTATAAAAAGGCTGCGAAGTCATCCGATTATAAGCGCACTGATAAGAGTAAGCGCCGGGATGCCTCCCTGCATCAGTATAATCTTAGGATTCGATGTGATGCTTCCATATGCTGCCACCAGTATTATATAGACCATCAGACAAATCAGTGCGGTCCTGCTTATAAAAACAAATACAGCCAGTAAAATCAGGACACTGAGAAGGCCGTTATAGACGCCCTGATTCTTAAAAAGTGTATTTACGGAATCTCTTTGTAATTCATCGGTGCTCATACCGAAAACCCTGGATGTCCGCGCAGACGACGTAGCTATGGTCTCAAGGACAAAAATAAAAATAAACTCAGCTGCCACTAAGCAAGCCAAAACCTTTGTAATAATACTCATATAGATCTGTTACTCCTTTTTTGCTTTCATCTAGGCTTCCTACGCCCCGCGATGTCTCTTCCACTCCAGCCGGATGATATAGAAAGCCATGATCCCGATCAGATATCCCATCACATCGAACGGTATATCCGTGATATCGAACTCCCGTCCCGGCACGGCTATTTTACTCAGCTGATCGCATATCGACACTACCGCACAGAATACCACGGCCACCAGATACGGATGTCTCCTGACCCACACCAGGCAGCAGCAGACAGCCGCTCCTCCCATCGCCAGATACTCGAAGCTGTGTGCAAACTTGCGCACCAGAAAAAATGATATCGACCAGTCCGCCTGAGTATGATTTAGCCTGTTATTAATCCCAGCCACCACCCTGACAAAACGCATGGTAAGCGCTGAAGAAGCTTCCCCCGGCTGCAGTGTAAAGGCGGCTATCAGGAAGATAACCAGGACCGCAGGTATTATAGAAATGATTTTTTTAGCCAATTATTAGTCCAGTTCCTTAATCTCATCTACAGTCAGTCCGGTTGCTCTTGCAATGTCTTCGTAGGTGAATTTCTTCATATCTAGCATATTGTTAGCTATTTGCAGTGTATTTTCTCTAGCAGTTTCATTTCTCATGTCTTCCATAGCCTTGCACATAACCGTCACTCCTCGATCATAGATGATATTACAAAAGGATGCATCGCCTAACCACACCCCGCCTTGAGGTGATTGCCATCAAGATGACCTTGTCAGCCAAAAAACATCAAGCAGACTTCTTCGAGTCCAGCTCCTTAATCTCATCTACAGTCAATCCGGTTGCTCTTGCAATGTCTTCGTAGGTGAATTTCTTCATGCCTAGCATATTGTTGGCTATTTGCAGTGTATTTTCTCTAGCAGATTCTCTAGCTGCTTCTCTAGCAGCTTCATTTCTCATATCTTCCATAGCCTTGCACATAACCGTCACTCCTTGATCGTAGATGATATTACAAATAGGGGCATCGCCTAACAACACCTCGCCTTAAAGGGATTGCCATCAAGGTGACCTTGTCGTTCAAAAACATCAAGCAGATTTCTTTGAGTCCAGCTCCTTAATCTCATCTACACTCAATCCGGTTGCTCCTGCAATATCTTCGTAGGTGAATTTCTTCATACCTAGCATATTGTTGGCTATTTGCAGTGTCTTTTCTCTAGCAGATTCTCTAGCTGCTTCTCTAGCAGCTTCATTTCTCATATCTTCCATAGCCTTGCACATAACCGTCACTCCTTTCTCGTCTTCTTTAAAATATCTAACCCGATCCGCCAACACATGATAATACATGTCCTTTGCTTCGGTACAAGCGAAATCATGCATCAGCTTTCCGAGAGAAGTATCGTCCCGAATCTGTGAGTTCACATAGATGATATGCTCTTCATCTCCAAACGGCTCTCCGGTTTCAGTAATCATGCGCTCAATGTGATAGATCGGAAGACCCTTCCTTAGCACATCGTTTTCTGTGATGAAAATCACATAGCTCTCGCTCAGCGCTTCATATTGTTCCCCAGGCTCTGTGACGTTCGCATCGATCAGGCTGCTGTTATATCTGGCTCTCTTCGCTCCTGCGCCATGATCGCTGCGCTGGATCTCGATGTTGTACACATGATCCTTTTGGTCGACCGCCAGAATATCAAGTCTGACGGAGCGCCCCTGAAGGTTCTTGATCCCGTACTGACTTGTGGATTTTGTGACCTTCAGATCATCACGTTTCAGAATAACCTGGAGCAGAAATTCAGCGCACTTTGTGTCCTCAAAGACTTTCGTCATGAAGTCATCATCGAGTAAGCGCAAATTGTGAAGGCGCCCTAGATCTTCCTTATGCTTTCTTTCAAAATCAGTCTCCCTGTTCATTTAACCCCCGTTCTGTCTTAGCTTGTATAAACTACTCTGACTTTATTATATCAGGAAAATCTGAATATTGAAAGCTAAATCGTCTGACTCTTCCCATTTCCACATGGATGAAAAGACATCCGTGTTCACTTTACTCTAAATAATCATCCAAGGCACCCATAAACGCTTTGCAATTATATTGTATAAGCTTTTGCTTATATTGCAAAATCTTTCCTAGAAATCGGAAAGATCAATCGCAGGAGAAACCTTTCCCGTTTTAAAGTTCGCGATTGACCTGTCCATGTCTCTCATGGTCTCTTGCGAAATGCCCTCTGGAACAGTCAGTTCCCGTGGTTCCAATATGATGCATCCGTTCTTGTATTCCTTAACATTATAATATTGGTAATGTGCACCTCTAAGCGTAACTCTCTTCTTGCTATCGACATGCACCGTATAGTCTTTGATCGCCTCCTTAAAGCTTTCAATCCCTCTTACCATCTATCTTCCTCCACAGATTATTTAACATTTCTTCTACTGCCTCTTCTACCCGTTCATCTACATCTTCCCTGAGCGACAATGCCAGAGAAAGTTCATCGACCATTTTTTTCTTCGATAATTTTCGTGGGTCATATCTCCACATTTCAACAGCCACCTGTGAATTTGAGTCCTGTAAATTCTTTGTCAAACAGTCATTCCACTGAGATATTCTTTCTGAGGCGTAGCACCAAACACCAGGCGCATTGAGCATCGAATACTCTGCCAATGCCGAATATCCGCTCTCCAACAATTCATTCTTTACTTCCTCGCATGGAACGTAGACAGTCCTTTTCACAGGATTGAGCAGAACTTTTTCTGCTTTATAAAACAACTCTTTGGGGGAGTTTTCCGAAAACAGTATCTTCTGTACTCCGATTTTTTTCGATTGCAGCGTTCCCATTTCTTCAAGTTGTTTGGACGCTCTGGAAATAGATGTTGGTGTCAGATCCAAATCTTTTGCAGCTTGACTTGTGGGCAGTTCCTTTGCTCCCTCATAAATAAAATAAAGCAACAGCATCTGAGCTGATGGCAAGATTTCTTCTCTGTCGCTCTTTTCCGCATCACAACGTTCCTGCAAATATGCCCCCATAAAAGGCAGATAAATTTGCTTTCCATCCACAATAAATGCTATCTTTTCCCGAAGTAAATACTCTTTCTGCCGTGCAGTGATTTGTTCCATTACTAAAACCACAGGGCGATCTGCTACCCTTTTCACACGTTCCAGATGCTTTTTTAATGTTTCCACCTGATCCAATTCGGTTTTAGGGTACAAAAAAACGGCTTTTTGACCACTCAGAGATACTTTCTGTGAATCATACCTTGTACTGATGAAGTTTGGCAAATGCTCTAAAGCTTTATTTTCATACAGCACTTCAATTCCTAAAACCCGCTTAAGGTATTCCACTCTATCGCCTCCATTTATAACCCTTTTTCTGTATTATAACCCATTTTAAGTTAAGATACAATATCAAAGTTATGATTGGTCAAATTCGACTATAGAAACACCAATATTTTCCATCTTAACTTCCGATGAAGGTTAGCACTCAATCTAATAAAAGGCTTTGAAAAGCCTGGAAAAGCCGAACTATATGAACTTGCCGGCATCCATACGGGAGCTTGAAAAGATAGAGATGATCCGCCAGGCAGACGGCATGTACCGGCTCGATCATGCAGTTACGGCAACACAGAAATATAGATTGTCAAGTAAAACTGACCCATTATTATGCATACACTTCTTTATTGCAAACTACCGTGATCTGTCTTTGATGACTCTTCCTGTTTCCGAGCCAATTCCTTTTCTAAAACCGCAACATCAAATCTGAACCATGCAGCAAATTGTCTGGGATTTACTTTAGCTTTCTGGAAATATTGAAGCATTCTTTCGGCTACTTCATCATGATCACCAATTGCCATGCACAGATGAGCAATCTCAATACTCATATCTATTTTGCTAGGATGGTTCTTCAATGAGTCAAAATCTCAAACTTCGCACTTTAAAAAGTGCCTTTGTACCTTGAAAAATCAATAAAAAGTGGCAATTAAAAAGGCAGAATCGCCTTATATCTGGTATAATAGTTTCGACCAAAAAA
>NZ_JBQHVU010000018.1:0-57786 GCF_052064335.1 Candidatus Weimeria sp. HCP3S3_B5
CTTCTGCAACTATCTGAATGCGGTTCCAGAGTTCAAGGCGTATTTTAATAAACGACGACCATCAAAGAGCCAGGCATTTATACGATATGAGACAGAGGCAGGTAAGCAGGCGCAGCTTGACTGGAAAGAATCAATGA
Source organism: Candidatus Weimeria sp. HCP3S3_B5 (assembly GCF_052064335.1). NCBI lineage: Bacteria > Bacillati > Bacillota > Clostridia > Lachnospirales > Lachnospiraceae > Candidatus Weimeria > Candidatus Weimeria sp. HCP3S3_B5. The sequence goes on from NZ_JBQHVU010000018.1 coordinate 138, forward strand.
AGTTGCTTACCACAGATATCGGATGGGTCGAGATAAATATATTCGTGCTGATTCTATCTCTTTCGAGATACAGGGTCTATCAACTTACTATGAGTAAGTCTCAGGATGTTCTTTTCTCCTGTCTGGATAACGCTTTCGAGACATTTGGCGGCGTCCCGGAAGAAATAGTCACAGACAACATGAAAACTGTAATGGATTCACCTAGAACAAAAGGTTCTGAAGGGAAGATCAATATACGTTTTAAGCAGTTCGCCGATGATTATGGATTCAAAGTTCAGCCATGTGTGGCGGCTACGCCTAAGACAAAAAATCCATTTCTAAAACAGTTGATATTCTCTACTTGAACAAGAGGTTTACCATGAAATACACCAAAGAACAACATTTGGACATTGGCCGCCGGATTTATTCTGGTGAAATCAGTAAGTTCTCGAAGAATGTAGCAAAGAAGCCTCCTCCCTTGCTCACTCCTCCGAATCGTGATATAATCGAAACTATAACGAGACGATTTAGTTTCGCGGGGCTTATAGATAAGGAGGAAAGACAGATGTATGACGTGGTGATCATAGGGGCCGGCGCAGTCGGTTCAGCCACAGCCAGAGAGCTTTCAAGGCACAAAGGGAGATTTCTGGTGCTTGAGGCAGACTGTGATGTCTGCTCTGGCACGACAAAGGCGAATAGTGCGATAGTGCATGCAGGATATGATGCAGTGCCGGGGTCGCTCAAGGCAAAGTATAACGTGTGGGGTTCGAGGGTCATGGAGGCGCTGTCAGAAGAGCTTGATTTCCCGTATAAGAAGACGGGGTCTCTTGTGGTATGCAGGAAGGATCAGGACAGGGCGGAGCTTGAACGGCTGCTTGAACAGGGGAAGAAGAACGGAGTAGAAGGACTTTCTATAATAGAAAGAGATCAGATCATAGAGATGGAACCGCAGATAGCCGATGAGGTTACCTGCGCGCTTTACGCGCCTACGGCAGCGATCATCTGCCCGTTTGGGATGAATATAGCTTTTGCGGAAAATGCCGCGGACAATGGCGTGGAATTCGCCTTCAATTCAAAAGTCACCGGGGTGAAAAAGGTCGATGACCATTTCTCCATAAAGACAGAGAATAGTGAATATCAGGCAAGGGCAGTTGTAAATGCAGCCGGTGTCTATGCTGATATCATCCACAATATGGTATCAGAGAAGAAGATCCATATCACGGCCAGAAGAGGTGAATATGAGCTTTTGGACAAGTCGGCGGCAGGGATCTGCAGCCATACTATTTTCCAGCTGCCATCAAAGCTTGGAAAGGGAATTCTGGTGACTCCTACAGTGCATGGGAATGTGCTTATAGGGCCTACAGCAGAGGATATACTGGATAAAGAGGACATTGAAACAACGGCCGATGGCTTGTCCAGGGTCGAGGAGATGAGCGCGCTTTCGATAAAGGATATACCATACAGAAGTGTGATCACATCATTTGCAGGACTAAGGGCTCACGAGGATGGAGGAGATTTCATCATCGGGGAGGCGGCCGACTGCAGCGGATTTTTCGATGCGGCAGGGATAGAGTCACCGGGATTATCAAGCGCACCGGCAATAGGAGCAGACCTGGCAATGATGGTGGCAGAGAGTCTTTCTCTTAAGGAAAATGAACGATTCAACGGTACAAGGATAGGAATCCTCGATCCGAAGAAGCTGTCTGCAGAGGATCGGAACACACTGATAAAGGAACATCCGGAGTACGGTCAGATCATCTGCCGGTGCGAATCGGTGACGGCGGGCGAAATAAAGGATGCGATCACAAGAACGCTTGGCGCACGGACCCTTGACGGGATCAAGAGACGAACAAGAGCCGGAATGGGCAGATGCCAGGCCGGATTCTGCACACCGCGTCAGATGGAGCTTCTGGAAAAATATGCAGGCCTTTCGTCTGAGCAGGTTACCAAATCAGGCGGAGACAGCCTACTGGTTTATGGCAGGACTAAATAAGGGAGGCTTCTAATGGAAAATTATGATCTTGTAATTGTCGGAGGAGGTCCTGCGGGTCTTGCTGCTGCACTTTCAGCCAGAGCTGATGGGATTTCTGATATACTAATACTTGAAAGAGATGACAGACTCGGAGGCATCCTGAACCAGTGTATACATAATGGCTTTGGACTCCATACCTTTAACCAGGAGCTGACAGGACCTGAATATGCAGCAAGGTTCATTTCCCAGGTCATCGATCAGAAGATCGACTACAGACTGAACACAATGGTGATGGATATAAGCCATGACAGGACAGTCACAGCAATGAATCCGACTGATGGACTTTTCATGGTAAAGGCAAAGGCTGTGGTACTTGCAATGGGATGCAGGGAAAGGAGCCGCGGCGCTTTGAATATTCCGGGCTTTCGCCCAGCCGGCATATATACTGCGGGCTGCGCCCAGCGCCTTGTAAATATGGAAGGAGAAATGCCGGGAAGGAAAGTCGTGATCCTGGGTTCAGGTGATATTGGACTTATAATGGCCAGACGCATGACGCTGGAGGGCGCTAAGGTCGAGGTAGTAGCCGAGCTCATGCCATATTCAGGAGGACTCAAAAGAAATATAGTCCAGTGCCTTGACGATTTCGGAATACCATTAAAGCTTTCCCATACAGTTGTAAGCATTGAGGGAAAGAAAAGGGTCGAGGCTGTGACAATAGCAGAGGTTGGAGCAGACAGGAAACCGATAGCCGGTACTGAGGAAAGATATGAGTGCGACACGCTTCTTTTGTCCTGTGGACTGATCCCTGAAAACGAGCTTTCAAAGGACTGCGGCGTTGAGCTTTCAAGGATCACAAATGGCCCCGTCGTAAATGACTCGCTGGAGACAAGCGTTGCTGGAATATTTGCCTGTGGAAATGTGCTGCATGTCCATGATCTGGTGGATTTCGTCTCAACAGAGGCAAAGAATGCCGGACACTATGCAGCAGAATTCATAAGGCACGGCGAGACATCATATAATACCATAGACATAAGATGTGATGGCAGGGTACGCTATACTGTGCCTCAGACCGTAAGACCCGAGGCCATGGAGGATACGATCACAGTAAGGTTTCGCGTAGCCGATGTCTATAAGGGAGCCTCTATTGTCGTAAGGGCAGCAGGCAGGGAGCTTGTCCGCAGAAGGAAGCAGATAATGGCACCCGGTGAAATGGAACAGGTGGTCCTTAAGAAATCAGATCTTGGAGATGCTGATTCGATAGAAATAGGCCTGGAGGAAGCCTGAACAGGAGGTAGAACAATGGAAAGGAATCTGACCTGTATAGGATGTCCCATGGGATGTGCCCTTACAGTTACCATAGAAAACGGGGAGGTAAAATCAGTAACAGGTAATACCTGCAAGCGCGGCGAGGATTATGGAAGAAAGGAGGTCACTAGCCCTACAAGGATAGTGACAAGTACAGTTGCAGTAGAGGGCGGAAGGGACGCTGTGGTGTCCGTAAAGACCGCCTCCGATATACCAAAGGCAAGGATCGGTGATATTGTAAAGGCGCTTGGAACAGTGAAGGTAAAGTCTCCGGTGCATATCGGTGATGTAATAATAAAGAATGTCTGTGATACTGGCGTTGATATCATAGCGACCAGGGAGGACTGAATAAAGCAGGATGAAAAGGAAGAGATACTTCTTTTTCATCCTGTTTTTTTAATCTGAAGATACAATTATGATAAAGTGTCTTATAAAGTGAAAAAATGGTGTTGACATAGATTTATTTATAAGTTATAGTAATGTGAGTAGATAAAAATAAATATTTAAGTAAATTATAAATAAAAGGAGAAAAGAAATGAGTGATATAAGCACTAGCGAACAGGCCGGAGCACAGACCGAGTCCCGTCACAGAGGGAGGCCCAGAGTTGCTAACAAAAAGAAACAGTATACTCTTACAATGAGACCCGATATATACAAGCAGGCCTGTGAGGAGGCTGACAGAAGAGGCATATCGTTTTCGGCGCTGATCGCAAATGCTCTTACCGAGTACCTGGACAAGAACTCAGATGATTAGGCGGATCAGATAAAGGCACCATCAGCAGTGAGAATCTGTCCAGTCACATAGGTCAGGTTCATTACTGACCAGGCTGCATCAGCTATTTCATCAGGAGAAGCGAATCGGCCGAGAGGGATCTGGTTTTCCAGATCCTTTTTTTCTTCTGGAGAAAAAAAGGAATTCATATCAGTATCAACGCAGCCTGGAGCGATCGCATTGACCCTGATCCCGGATGGAGCCAGTTCTCTGGCAAGAGCCTTTGTATAGAGATTGACTCCGCCTTTGCTGGCTGAATAGGCTACCTCGCAGGAGGCGCCGACATTACCCCACATAGACGAGATGTTCAGTACGGACCCTCTTTTCTGATGGATCATGGAAGGTATAAAGGCCTTTGTCATATAAAAAAGTGAAGAAAGGTTGACAGCTATCATACGGTTCCAGTCTTCCACTGACATATCGGTGATAAGGCCGATAAAGGAGATTCCGGCATTGTTTACCATATAGTCGATATGAGGGAAGTTCTCTAACACCTTATATTTCATGGCACTTACAGAATCCGGATCACCTACATCGCATCCCTGGCATATTACACTGATACCGTAGTTCTGCTCCAGCTCCTTTCCTAGCTCCTCAAGCATGTCCACAGAGTTCCTGCAGCAGATAGCCAGATTTACGCCGTTTTCGGCCATTTTAATGGCGATTGAGCGCCCTATGCCTCGCGATGCTCCGGTTACGATCCCGTAGGATGGCGAATTTATTGATGGTATTTTATTTAATAAACTTTTCATTGGCTGTTCACAATTCAAACACAAACATTATGTATCATATAACCATCAAAAGGAAATCACAGTTCCTTTTGAGACGGAAATTGTTTTCGTTTTTCATACTCCCCCTCTTTTACAGGGCCCCCAGCATGGGGGCTCTTGTTTTTTGGAAGCAGCTTTTTGAAGCCAGGGATCAGGGATCAGGGACACCATCAGATACCACCTATCTCTAGAACCTAACCCTTCACACCTCAGACCTCACACCTCACACCTCAGACCTCTCACCTCGGGAAGTTCTGCTCGCTAAGCTCAAGCTTCGCCTACGGCTTGCTTTCGCTAATAAGGAAGTTCTTTTCGCTAAATTCGAGCTTCGCCTATGGCTCGCTCTCATTAATCTCAAAGAACGGCTTCGTTTCGGATTCGAGCTTCGCTATAAGCTCGCTCTCATCTCGAAACTTTCAGCCTCACAGAACGGCCTTGCCTGTGGTTCGAGCTTCGTCTTCGACTCGCTCTTGCCTACAGGCTTTCGGCCTCACACCTCACACCTCGCACCTCACCCCTCACTCTCTCAGGCAACTCCTTTATCTCCTCCTTACTCAGTTCCTTTGTCTCGATCGGCTTACCAAAGGTCAGGGTTACCCTTGCTTTCTTGATGTTAGGGAAGTGGTATTCCAGGATGTCCCTTGTGCCTGTGATAGTGACAGGGACGATCGGGACCTTAGCCTTTGTAGCGATCTTGAAGCTGCCCGGATGAAACTTATGGACTTCTCCGTCCTTTGACCGGGTGCCCTCAGGATAGATGAAAATGCTGACGCCGTGCTTTAATCTGTCAACAGCAGTAAGTATCATATCCATACCGGAACGAAGGCTGTTTCTGTCGAGAGAGATGCAGTAAAGCCTTTTCATCAGGAGGCCAAGGACAGGAACCTTGAAAATGGACTTTTTGGCAACAAAGCCAGTAAGATTCGGAAGACGGCTGTAGGTGATGACGATATCAAAGAAGCTCTGGTGATTGCCAATGAAAAGGACAGGCTGGTCTGATGGTATGTTTTCAAGTCCACTGACCTCCACGCTTGATCCTGATATTTTTTCAACACAGGAAAAACCCCATTGAACGAAGTGCATAATGAACTTATCGGTCCGGGAAGGATCTTTTCTGCTGATAAGCCAGGAAATCCCAAGGACAGGGAGAGAAATGATAAGGAAGAGAACTACATAAATAAGTGAAAGAAGGGTCCGCATGATATCTCCAGAAATAAAAAATCGCCAAAGAGACTTAGAAGCCCCCTTGACGATCTGCAGCTAAAAATAAGACAAGTATCAGAATTCAGGCTCTATAAGACCGTAGGTGTTGCCACGACGCTTATAGACCACATTTACCTCGTCAGTCTCAGCGTTTCTGAATACGAAGAAGTCATGTCCGAGAAGCTCCATCTGTACGCAGGCATCCTCTGGATACATAGGCTTGATGCCGAAGTGCTTAGTCCTCTTGATCTTTATCGGGGACTCCTCATCGATATCCTCGTCATCAATGAAATCCTCCTGGAAGAATTCCCTTGGTTCGTTCTGCCTGGAAACGAGCTTTGTGCGGTATTTACGAAGCTGCCTCTCTATAACCTCCTCTACAAGGTCGATCGATACATACATATCATTGGAAACCTGCTCAGATCTGATAATCTGTCCTTTGATAGGGATCGTGACCTCGATCTTCTGTCTGTCCTTCTCTACTGAGAGGGTGACATTGATAACGGTGTCGTCAGTAAAGTACTTCCCGAGCTTTCCGAGCTTGTCATTTACTGCAGTCTTGATGCCGTCAGTGAGTTCGATGTTTTTTCCTGTGATGTTGATCTTCATGATGAAAACCCCCTTTGCTATATATTTGTCTGGGAGGAAAAAGTCCCATCCATCGGGTTGTTTAAAAATAGTATAGCACAAGAGAAATTAAAAAACGAGTACTTTATGGGCACTTTTTCTGGAATTTTTATGAAAAATAAGAGAGGCGCTGTGGCGGAGCTCGCAGGCAGCCTCGGGGTTGCCGGTCCGATCAAGGAGGTCGGCCTTGCACATAAGGGCAAGATAATAAAGCCTGGAGCCACCGGAGTAGGAAATGTTTGTGAAAAGCAGCGAAAGATGCTCCTTTGCCTTATAAAGCTCGCCCATTTCTATCTCAAGCTCGCACAGATTGATAAGGATGCCTATATTTGTCCTCCTCATTATCACAGGAAGCGACCGTTTCATGTTGAGAAGGAGAAGAGTATGGAGGAGACCTATCGCCTCATTTTCTAGAGATGGATCTCCGGAATCAGACAGGCCGACGCTAAGAGCGTTTATCAGGAGAAATTCGGTCTGGGTCGGAATGAAGCCGATATCGGAGGACGAGGAAAAATCGGGACGTTGTGCGCTTATCAGATCCATGCATAATTCGCAGAGCTGGGTCCCGTTCATGAAATCGCTCTGGAAATAACAAAGTATTGCCTCGTAGAAGCCGAGAAGCTGTTTTTCCTCAGGAGAAAGGACCGGAAAAAGACTGTAGTAACGGCACAGACATTCGCTGAGCGTCTCCCAGTTGTCGAGAAGAGCTTCCTCGTGTATCCTCGTGCGAAGAGATAAACGCTCGCTGTTTTCGGGGGTATAGAGGTCCTGATAGGAAAGCCCGGGATCGCCAAGCCTTGACATAAGGCTTATAAATTCTATCTCAGATGGTACATCCTTTCCGGCCTCAATCCGTGAGTATTTCTGGACCGAGCATATCCCGTAGGCTGCCTTTTCCTGCGTGAGGCAGGATTTTCTCCTAAGTTCCCTAAGCATCTGAGCAGATGAGCTGCTGTCACACCTGTATCCGCAGTAATTGCCTCTTTTCTCCATGAATCTCATATTCCTCCTTAAGCAGGCCTGTCCTGCAGCAGCTGTATGATACTGCAGACAGAACTCCGAAAACGGGTACGAAATATATTATACAATGTGAAAAATGATGCTGGTTCGAAACGAAGGAAACCATGACTGATACAATTTTGTAAATTATATAAAAAATATGTAAAACTATTTTGACAATCCAGCAGAAAGGTGGTATACTACATCTTGTATATGTTGCCATTTGGCGTTTTGACTAATGGCGGGCAGGAGGAAAATCAATAATGGAACAGACTGAGTACGAAAAGGTGCGTTATTCAATCCAGCAGCAGTGCGGCAATAAGGTCATGATTCAGCTTGACAAGGGCCGCAATAAGGTGGATGTCCGTACAGGGGTGATCAAGGAAGCATACCCGAGTGTCTTCACTGTGCTGGTATCAGACGATGATGCAGATCATCCGGATCAGCTGCTGTCATTCAGCTATAAGGATGTGATCACCGAGGAGATAAGGATGAGGCTCTGCTGACCGTACTTATACAACTGAATACATATTTACAGAGAGGGCTTTATTGCCCTCTTTTTTTGTGTTATACTATAAAAAATGTGATTTGAATGGAGAGGTGTAAATGAAGAGACTAGGTGCATTCACATTAGCACTTGTGATGATCTTTACAACGCCGCATATACAGGCAGATGCTGCCGGACTTAAGAGCCGTATAAAGAGCCTCCAGAGACAGAGCGAGGAAAAAAAGTCCCAGCTCGATGACCTCCGCTCCCAGCTGGTGGATCTTATTTCCCAGATCGATGCCCTTGAGGAGGATATCAAGGAAAATGATCAGGACATAAAGGACGCAGAGGATGACCTCGCGGATGCGAAGAAGGCTGAGAAGCAGCAGTACAATTCCATGAAATCCCGTATCAGATACTTTTATGAGAATGATACGGAGAATAATGTATTCAATATCCTTATAGGCTCAAAGGGACTTACTGACTTTATCAACAAGGTCCAGTATATGAATGCTGTATACAGCTATGACAGGGATCTTCTTGATTCCTATGAGGCGACGAGAGTTGAGATCCAGGGAATGGAGGAGGACTTAAAGGACAAGCGCGAGGAACTTGACAAGGAAAAGAAGTCATTAAAGGATCAGAAAAAGAGCCTTAAGAATCTGATAGAATCCAAAAAGGACGAGGTGTCAGATATTCAGAGTCAGGTAAAGGCTGCAAAGGCACTTGCAAGGAAAAGAGCAGCCGAGAGAAGACAGAGGCTTGAGGAGGCCAGGAGACAGAGGAATATTGCCAAGGCAGCTGCCGCAGCAAGAGCAGCCCAGGCGGCCCTGACAGGCAATAATGACAACAACGGCGGAGGAAGCAGCGGAGCCAGCGGAGCCAGCGGAGGCAGCGGAGGCAGCGGATCAAGCCCATTTATCCAGGATGCCGATCCGTCTCCTTCCACAGACGTCTCAGGCTCATCGGTAGTAAGCTATGCTATGCAGTTTGTTGGAAACCGCTATGTATGGGGAGGTAATTCCCTGACCAACGGTGTTGACTGCTCAGGCTTTGTCGTACAGGTTTACAGACATTTTGGCATAGACCTGTCAGGCTCGAGAAACTCAGCAGCCCTGAGGTCTGTCGGAAAGGCAGTAAGCCCTGACAATATAAAGGCCGGAGACATAGTCTGCTATCCGGGACATGTGGCTATCTATTCCGGAGACGGCCTGATAGTTGAAGCACAGAGCTCGCGTGCCGGCATCACTCACAACCGTTCCTGGAACCATGGAACAGTACTTGCGATCAGAAGGGTTATATGACAGACAAGAGAAAAAGCCGGCTGGCCCGCTTTAAGGCCAGGGCAGGGAAGAGTCTTGCTGCGATCCTTGTAGCCTCAGGGATCACAGCTCTGATTGTGGGGGGTCTGTATCAGGGACTTACAAGGAGCAGGGACCTTATCTACAAGGATCATCTGGATGATACGGCAGCCGTGGTTGACGGTGAGAAGCTGACCTTTCGAGATCTGGCCTTCTATGTGACCTACGAGGAGAATCAGGTACAGAAGTCTGCTCTTGCCTATGATCCGGAAAAGCCATGGGATTACTGGGATTCTAATCTGGGTGGGAAGTTTGTCGTCTCCGAGGCGAAAAGAGCCTCTATAAACATGGCCATACATGACAGGATACTTCTTCGGATGGCCGAGGACTCCGGAACGGCGCTTACGACGGAGGAGAAGAAGCAGCTGGAGAACAGAACGACGGATTTTTATGAAGATCTTTATGATGATCAGAGAGAGAATCTTCCGGTTTCCTATCAGACCATAAACAGGACGATTTCGGATATTGCCATAGCAGAAAAGTATCAGAGAGAATTAGCAGAGAAAAATGACGATACATTCGCTTCCTACAGCTTTGATGGGAAAGCGTACAAAAGGCTTCGTAAGAAACATGATGTGAAGATAAGCGATTCCTGGTGGAGGATCAGAATGGGAAGGATCACACTGGGATATGGAGTGGCTTATTCTTCGTCAAGGAAGAATTTAAAAAGAAAGACAGGCAAATGAAGGCATTAGGATCAGGCTTTGGAAGGAAAGAAAAAAAGATAGTAAAGATTGGCAGGAATGATCCCTGCTGGTGCGGAAGCGGGAAGAAATACAAGCAGTGCCATGAAGCATTTGACAGGAGGATAGAGCGTATCAGACTTGAGGGACATGAGGTCCCGGACAGGACCATAATCAAGACTCCTGACCAGATAGAAAAGATAAAAAAGAGCGCAGCCATAAACATGGCCTGTCTCGATGAGGTAGAGAAGCAGATTCATCCGGGAATGACGACCCAGGAGATCGACGATATAATAAACGATGTCACCTATGGAATGGGAGGAGTACCGGCTCCGCTCAACTACGAGGGCTTCCCTAAGAGTGTCTGCACATCTGTAAACGATCAGGTCTGCCACGGCATACCTTCAGAGGATGTGGTGCTTCAGGATGGAGACATAATAAATGTTGACTGCTCCACGATACTCGATGGATATTTCTCGGATTCATCTAGAATGTACATGATAGGTGAGGTCTCCGAGGAGAAGAGACGCTTAGTCGAGGTCACAAAGGAGTGCTGTGATCTGGGACTTGCTCAGGTAAAGCCATGGGGCTTTCTGGGAGACATGGCAGAGGCAGTCCATACACATGCTGAAGAAAATGGCTACAGCGTGGTAAGGGAAATAGGCGGGCATGGCTGCGGACTGGAATTCCATGAGGAGCCATGGGTAGGCTACCTGTCCAACAGAGGCGAGGATATGCTGATGGTCCCTGGAATGTGCTTTACTATTGAACCGATGATCAATATGGGAGCGGCGGATATCTATACAGACAAGGAGAACAACTGGGAGGTCTACACGCTTGACGGGATGCCATCTGCTCAGTGGGAATATCAGGTCCTGGTAACAGAGGATGGCTGCGAGGTCATCACACATTAATAGGCTGTAAGCCGCATCCGCTACAGCTGGAATGGATCTGTAAAGCCTTTTATTGCAATACAGATTATGCAGGAGGTCATTAACCACCAGATGATAGAACGGCAAAGTGCTGTGAGGTAATTTCATGTTGATGCAGCTACAATATATAGATCAGGCAAGAGGGCAGAAGGCGACATGATAAAGGATAGTGACCTGCGGCAGGCATGGTAGGCGGTAAGCGTGTTTTTTAGGGAAATGCGGTAAAGGACAGTATTTGCAGAGGATAGCTGAGGGACACCGATCCGATCGGAAAATTCGAGAAAATAGAAGTCTTGTTCAATATAATGGTATGAATCGACAGATCAGACTAAATATAGTAAAAGACATCTGGAGACAGAAAATTGTATAAAAATTTAAAAAAATTCAACCACTCCCTCAAAAACCTCTTGCATTATCATCTGGAATATAGTATATTATGTTAGTACCAACTAACGTTAGCAAAAGCTAACATAGTTGCCTCCACTACATACTTTTCATACATACTTTTCCAGAGAATCCGGCCTTATGGGTCGGGTTTTCTGGTTTAGAAGAATAATGGCAGACATATGAAGAAGATCTATTCACCTCTTTATGAGCTTGGAGAAATACAGGAACTAAGAGACAGACTGAAAAAAGGAGGCATGTACGAGCTGTCCGGCATACTAGATCAGGCCAGAGCGGGTACAGTCATGGCTCTGGGCGGCGAGTGCAGCTGTAAGCTGATCGTTTTTGATACAGAAAAAAAGGCCCTGGATTTCGTGGATGAATACAGGAATCTGGATCAGGACACCGAATATTTCCCGGCCAAGGACGTGCTCTTCTATCAGTCAAATGTCAAGGGCAACACCCTCACAAGGGAGAGGATGAAGGTCTTTCGCTCTATAATAGAAAAGGAAAAGATCACAATAGCGACAACCGTAGATGCACTAATGAATATACTCCCTCCCCTTGATGAGCTGCGCGAGGGGGTCATCATGCTGCATCCGGGAGATATAATAGATCCGTCTGTCCTTCAGAAAAGGCTGGTCGCCTCCGGCTATCAGAATTCGGCTCAGGTGGAGGAACCGGGCCAGTTTGCCTCACGTGGAGGGATAATAGATGTATTCCCGCTTACAGAGGATGTTCCGGTCAGGATAGAGTTCTGGGATGACCAGATCGATACTATAAGGACCTTCGATATAGGAAGTCAGAAATCTGATGAGAATGTCGAGAGCGCCCGCATCGATCCTGCCATGGAGCTTTTCCTCACGGAGGAAAGAAAAAGAGAAGGACTTAAACGCCTTGAAAAGGATTTCAAAAGCAGATATACAAGCCTCAGGGATTCAATGAAGACCGAGGAGGCCTTTGCCTTAAAGACCATGTACGAGGACTTCACAGGTCTTTTGGATGGCGGGGATATGTCGTCGGCAGACAATTTTCAGATGTACTTTGAGGACAGGAAATCAGGCCTGCTCGATTATATACCTGAGGATGGGATGATCTTCCTCGATGAGCCTGCAAGACTTTTAGAAAGTGCAGAGGTCGTGGAGCAGGAGGTCTCATCGGCCATGATGAGGAGAGTTGAGAACGGAACAGCCCTGCCTCTCCAGCAGCAGATACTTTTCGGCTCAAGAGAGACAATAGCCAGATTTGGCGGCAGGAATGGGATCATTTTTGCCCAGATAGCAGGAAATACAGGTATACTGAAGCCGAAGGATCAGTTCTATGTCCATCAGGTCTCGGTGACGAGCTACCAGAATTCGATCGGGCTTTTGGAAAAGGAGATCGGGTCCTACAAAAACAGGAAGTACCGGATCTGTATAGTCACATCCTCGTCGACAAGAGGGAAGAAGCTAAAGGATGATCTGACTGCAGACGGGATCAACGCATTCTATTCTGATACGGACGAGACCGCAATAAAGCCAGGTCAGGTGATGATAAAGGCGGGGTCGATCAGAAGGGGATATGAATTTCCGGATATAGGCTTTGTATACATTGCCGAGGGCGACATTTTTGGCGCAGCCGTAAGAAAAAAGAAAAGAAAGAAAAAGCATAATTCCGGCGCCCAGATAACGAGCTTCGGAGAACTCTCGCCCGGTGACTATGTAGTACATGAGAATCATGGGCTTGGCATCTATGAGGGTATAAAAAAGATAGAGGTCGACGGGGTCGTCAAGGATTTCCTTAAGATCTCCTATGCCGGAGACTCGAATCTCTATGTGCCGGTCACGAATCTGGATGTCCTGTCAAAGTACGGAAGCGTGGGCGATAAGAAGCCAAAGCTGAATTCCCTTGGTGACGGGGCATGGAAGAAGACCAAGTCCCGTGTCAGGTCAGCCGTTGGCGAGGTGGCAAAGGAGTTAGTAAAGCTGTATGCGATAAGACAGAAGAACAAGGGCTATGTCTATGGACCGGATACAGTCTGGCAGAAGGAGTTTGAGGATTCATTTCCTTACGAGGAGACCGACAGCCAGCTGCAGGCCATAAATGATGTTAAGGCTGATATGGAAAGTCCAAGGATCATGGATCGGCTTGTATGCGGGGATGTGGGGTTCGGGAAGACAGAGATAGCCATGAGGGCGGCCTTCAAGGCAGTCCAGGAAAACAAGCAGGTCGCGTATCTGGTGCCGACGACCATACTCTGTCAGCAGCATTATAATAATTTTAAGGAAAGGATGAAAAACTATCCTGTAAATATAGAAATGCTGAGCCGCTTCAGGACATCCGCCCAGAACAGGGAGACTATAGCCAGACTGAAGGAAGGCCGGGTAGATATAGTGATAGGGACTCACAGGCTCCTGTCAAAAGATGTGGGCTTCAAGGACTTAGGCCTTCTGATCATTGACGAGGAGCAGAGATTCGGCGTCACCCATAAGGAAAAGATAAAGGAAATGAAGAAGAATGTGGATGTGATGTCGCTTTCTGCGACACCGATACCACGCACCCTCCATATGAGCATGTCGGGAATCCGCGACATGAGCCTGCTTGTCGATGCTCCGACAGACAGGGTACCGATCCAGACCTTTGTCTTCGAGCAGAATGATGAGATGGTAAGAGAGGCCATAGAAAGGGAGCTGGCCAGAGGCGGTCAGGTCTACTATGTGATAAACAAGGTCAGACAGATAGCTGACGTTGCAGCAAGGATAGCCGCGATGGTCCCTGACGCAAATGTCGAATATGCCCATGGTCAGATGTCGAAAAACAGGCTCGAGGAAATCATGACAGATTTCGTGAACAGGGATATTGATGTGCTTGTTGCGACGACTATTATCGAGATAGGGCTTGATATAAGCAATGTAAACACGATAATTATCCATGATGCCGACCAGCTGGGCCTGTCGCAGCTCTATCAGCTTCGTGGAAGGGTAGGCAGGAGCTCGAGGACAGCATACGCATTTCTTATGTACAGACGCAACAAGTCGCTCAAGGAGGTCGCAGAGAAGAGACTTGCAGCAATAAAGGAATTTACAGAGCTTGGAAGCGGTTTCAAGATAGCCATGAGGGATTTGGAGATCCGCGGGGCAGGGAATCTTCTCGGGGAGGAGCAGTCAGGACATATGGCTTCAGTAGGCTATGAGCTTTACTGTAAGCTCTTAAACGCAGCCGTCGCAAAGGAAAAGGGTATCGACGAAGCGATTGAAGATGATTTCGAGACAAATGTGGATATAAGGCTGGATGCCTATATACCAGCATCCTATATCAGGGATGAGGAGACGAGGCTTGATATATACAAGCGCATAAGCACGCTCTCATCTGATGAGGAGCAGCAGGAGCTTCTTGAGGAGCTTATAGACAGATTTGGAGATCCAGGGAGGACGCTTCTTAGCCTGCTTGATGCAGCCCTGTTGAGAAACACCGCCCACAGGGCTTTTATCACGAGGATAAAGCAGGATAATGACCAGGTGACGCTTTCCTTCTGGGAGAAGGCAAGGATAGACGCGGCAAGGATACCGGAGATAGTCGGAGAATTTTCGCCATATCTTGCATTTGTTCCGGCCCGGCTGTCGCTTACTCTTAATATGGCTGCCAACAGGAACTTTCCGCGAAATGACATGGTCAGATACCTGATCGGTATCTGCCAGAGGCTTGCTACTATAGTTCTTCCTATTGACAGAAAAACGGATTCATGAGACAATAAAACAAACCCGGTGAAAAGATGGGAATAATAGGAGAAAAGATATGACCATAAGTACCAGAGGAAGATACGCGCTCAGAGTGATGGTAGATCTGGCTGAGCATAATAATGGAGAGTTCATTCCGCTTTCCGATATAGCAGACAGGCAGGAGATATCGGAGAAATATCTGGAGTCCATAGTCTCAATGCTCTCCAAGAGCGGCTTTGTTGTCTCGCTAAGAGGCAAGGGCGGCGGATACAGGCTTACAAGGAGCCCTGAGGAATATACTATAAGGGAAATCCTCGAGGTCACAGAGGGTTCTCTCGAACCAGTACCGAATATGGATGAGGACAAGGGAGACAATGTCTCGGCAGCTCGCGAGATGAAAATGTGGAAGGGCCTTTACAAGGCTATCACCGATTATCTGGATTCAGTCACTATAAAGGACATAACTGGCACAGAGATAGGACAGTACGACTTCGTGATCTGATAAAACTTGTATAATTTTTATAAACGTGTTATCATATATCCTAATTGGCTTCTTTGAAAAGAATACATAAGGAGAAAACACACACATATGAGTATAGTCACAAAGATATTTGGAACCCACAGCCAGCATGAGCTGCGCCGTATCAGACCGATAGTAGACAAGATAGAGGGCTATCGCGATGAGATGGGAAAGCTTTCTGATGAAGAGCTTAGAGGCAAGACCGATTACTTCAAGGAGCAGCTTGCGAATGGCAAGACTCTTGACGATATCCTTCCTGAGGCGTACGCAGTAGTCCGCGAGGCTGCGAAGCGTACACTCGGAATGGAGCACTTCAGGGTCCAGCTGATCGGTGGCATCATTCTTCATCAGGGCCGTATCGCAGAGATGAAGACCGGTGAAGGAAAGACACTTGTATGTACCCTTCCGGCATATCTGAATGCCCTTGAGGGCAAGGGAGTCCATGTAGTAACGGTAAATGACTACCTGGCAAAGCGTGATGCAGAGTGGATGGGAGCAGTCCATGAGTTCCTTGGTCTTACAGTTGGCTGTGTCCTGAATGACATGGACAAGGAGGAGCGTCAGGCCGCCTACAACTGTGATATCACCTATATCACGAACAATGAGCTGGGATTTGACTATCTGAGAGACAACATGGTCGTAAGGAAAGAAGACATGGTCCAGAGAGGCCTGCACTATGCGATCATAGATGAGGTGGACTCAGTTCTCATCGATGAAGCCCGTACGCCTCTTATCATCTCAGGCCAGAGTGGCAAGTCGACCAAGCTTTATGAGATGTGCGATGTGCTTGTACGCCAGATGGAGCGAGGCAAGGATCTCCCGGAATATTCCAAGATGGATGCCATTATGGGAATAGAGCAGGAGGAGACAGGTGACTATATAGTCGGCGAGAAGGATAAGGTAGTAAACCTAACCCAGAGAGGCATAAAGAAGACCGAGGAATTTTTCCATATAGAAAACCTTGCAGATCCTGAGAATCTTGAGATCCAGCACAATGTGATCCTTGCGATCAGGGCTCATGAGCTTATGCACAGGGATCAGGACTACGTCGTAAAGGACGGAGAGGTCCTGATAGTAGATGACTTCACAGGAAGGATCATGCCTGGCCGCCGTTATTCAGACGGACTCCACCAGGCTATCGAGGCCAAGGAGCATGTGGATATCAAGAGAGAAAGCATGACCCTGGCCGATATCACATTCCAGAACTTCTTCAACAAGTATGACAAGAAGGCCGGAATGACAGGTACCGCCCTCACTGAGGAGCAGGAGTTCCGTGATATCTACGGAATGGATGTAATCGAGATCCCGACCAATAAGCCTGTCATCCGTATAGATCATGACGACGCTGTATACAAGACCGAGAAGGAGAAGTTTGCGGCAGTAGTTGACGAGGTAAAGGAAGCCCATGCCAAGGGCCAGCCAGTCCTTGTAGGAACGATTACTATCGATGTGTCTGAACGGTTATCCAAGCTTTTAAGCCGTGAGGGCATACAGCATGAGGTCCTGAATGCCAAGAACCATGAGAAGGAGGCTGAGATCGTAGCTCAGGCCGGTATCCATGGTCATGTGACTATAGCTACAAATATGGCCGGACGTGGTACCGATATCAAGATCGATGACGAGGCCCGCGAGGCCGGAGGCTTAAAGATCATAGGAACCGAGCGCCACGAGTCGAGACGAATCGATAACCAGCTGCGTGGACGTTCAGGTCGTCAGGGGGATCCGGGTGAGTCCCAGTTCTTCATTTCCCTTGAGGACAATCTGATGCGCCTGTTCGGATCAGAGAGACTTATAAAGGTATTTAATTCCCTTGGTATTCCTGAGGGCGAGCAGATCCACCACAAGCTGCTCACAAGCGCAATAGAGCATGCCCAGGAGAAGATCGAGAGCAATAACTTCAGCATCAGAAAGAACCTGCTCGAGTACGACGAGGTCAATAATGACCAGCGTGAGCTTGTTTACAAGCAGAGACGCAGAGTGCTCGACGGCGAGGATATGCATGATCAGATCAAGGCAATGATCGCAGATCAGGTAAGGTCTCTGGTAGAGAAGGTAATAAATGACGGAATAGGCCGTGATGAGTGGGATCTGAACGAGCTTAACCGCATCCTGCTCGATGTGATACCTATGAAGCCTGTCACCGAGGACTTCCTTGACCAGCATTCTATAAAGAATGTCGCAGATCTCGAGGAGAAGATCATAGAGGAGGCAGACGAGCTCTATGAGCAGAAGGCAGCCGAGGCTCCGGAGGAGGTTGACTTCCATGAGATAGAGAGAGTAGTGCTTCTGCGTGCTATCGACCAGCACTGGATGGAAGAGATCGACGATATGGAGCAGCTCAGACAGAGCATAGGCCTCCAAGCATACGGACAGAAGAATCCTATCGATGAATACAAGGCCGAGTCCTATGAGATGATGGATGCCATGAACGAGGCTATTCGTCACGATACAGTTATGATGATGTTCCGCATCCGCTTCGAGAGAAAGATCGAGCGTGAAGAGGTGGCCAAGCCGACAGGAACGAATAAGGACGACGGTCCTTCTCAGTCAGGACCTAAGCGCAGGAAGGCGCCGAAGATCTATCCGAATGATCCGTGTCCATGCGGCAGCGGACTTAAGTACAAGAACTGCCATGGAAAGAAGCTGTATAGCAGTAAGGGCTGAAAATGATAAGAGGCTGGGTTTTGTGCAAGTTGCACAAAACCCAGCCTCTTTTTTTGAACAGGTTCAACAAAATTGTCAAAAGGGTATTGAAAACGTTTCCAAAACGTGATACATTAGATTCATCGAAAGGAAACGTTTCCAAGCAAGAAGGAGATGCGAGGTAACGTTTCCGAAAGAAACGTTATCAATCTAAAAAGAATCAGAATGGAGGATTCGAATCATGAAAAGAAAACTCGTAACAGCGCTCCTCTGTGGAGCAATGGCAGTTACAGCATTAGCTGGCTGTGGCGGTTCAAAGAACACATCATCTTCATCCACCAAGTCTTCTTCAGGCACATCAAAGAAGGCATCAGGCGGAAAGGTTTATTACCTGAACTTCAAGCCAGAGGCAGACGAGGATTGGCAGGCTCTCGCAAAGGAGTACACAAAGGAGACCGGAACAGAGGTCAAGGTTGTTACAGCCGCATCAGGAACATACGAGCAGCAGCTCACTTCTGAGATGGCAAAGAAGGATGCTCCTACACTCTTCCAGGTAAACGGACCTGTAGGACTTGCAAGCTGGAAGGACTACTGCGATGATATGTCAAAGTCAGAGATCTACAAGCACATGAAGGACGGTACAGATTCCTTCGTTCTTAAGGATGGAGACAAGGTTGACGGAATCGCATACGTTATCGAGACCTATGGAATCATCTACAACAAGGGCTTACTTGACAAGTACTGCAAGCTCGATGGCGCAAAGATCTCCAAGCCAGAGGACATCAACAGCTTCGACAAGCTGAAGGAAGTAGCAGACGACATTCAGGCAAAGAAGGATCAGCTCGGAGTAAAGGGAGCCTTTACATCAGCTGGAATGGATTCTTCATCAGACTGGAGATTCAAGACCCATCTTGCAAACCTTCCTATCTACTATGAGTACCAGAAGGAAGGCGAGACAGATACAGACGCTATCAAGGGCGAGTATCTCGACAACTTTAAGAAGATCTGGGATCTCTACCTTACAGATTCTACCTGCAAGCCAACCGAGATCGCTGCAAAGACCGGTGATGACGCTAACTCAGAGTTCAACAACGGCGAGGCAGTCTTCTATCAGAATGGTACATGGGCTTACTCAGATATCCAGAAGGCCGGCAAGATCAAGGACGATGAGCTTGGAATGCTTCCTATCTACATCGGAGTTGACGGCGAGGAAAATCAGGGACTCTGCACAGGATCAGAGAACTACTGGTGCGTAAACAGCCAGGCAAGCGATGCTGACAAGCAGGCTACATATGATTTCCTTAACTGGGTCATCACATCAGATCAGGGACGTGATTCTATAGCAAACAAGATGGGATTCGTTACACCGTTCGATACTTTCACAGACAAGTACGAGACAACAAACCCTCTTGTAAAGATCGCAAACGACTACGTTGCTCAGGGCAAGACACCTGTATCATGGAACTTCACAACAATGCCTTCAGAGGAATGGAAGAACCAGCTTGGTTCTGCTATGACAGCATATGCTGATGGCTCAGGCAAGTGGAGCGGAGTTGTTAAGGCATTCGTTGACAACTGGAAGTCAGAGAAGGCTGCATCAGCTCAGTAACGATATTAAAGCTTCTTCTTCATTAGATATATAACTCAATTCAGGGCTCTGCCTATCCTCCTTTAAGACAGAGCCTGACATGCGGGCGGATGACACCCACCGTCATCCGCCCGATTTTTCTAAGCGGAAATGATGTATTTCCAGGAATCCGGGACCAAATAAATCCGTATCCCGGGAAAGATATTATTGGCAACACTAGAGATCAGATCGATTTTTCACAGAAAGGACAATGGCAGATGAAAAAGACAGTCAGAAGGGCCTTCCCCATTTTCGTGCTTCCTACCTTGATCGCCTTTACAATTGGCTTCATAGTACCGTTCCTATGGGGAGCTTATCTATCATTCAACAGATTCACAGTAATCAACAACACGACCTTCGTTGGTCTGGAGAACTACAAGAAGATCTTTACAGAGAATGATTTCACTCATTCACTCTGGTACACGGCACTGTTTACAGTCGTAAGTGTGATTACGATAAACGTATTCGGATTTCTAATAGCGCTTGCCCTGACCAAGAGGTTCAGAGGGACAAACGTATTCAGGACCATCTTCTTCATGCCAAACCTTATCGGAGGAATCGTCCTTGGTACCATCTGGAAGATGATCTTCAACGGCATTCTGGCACATTGGAGCACTACAATAGTAAGCAACGCAAAGTACGGCTTCTGGGGCCTTGTCATTCTTATGAACTGGCAGCAGATAGGATATGTAATGATAATCTATATAGCCGGTATCATGGGAGTGCCTCACGAGCTTATCGAATCAGCAGAGATAGACGGAGCCGGAGCATGGCAGCGCCTTAAGAACGTAGTTATCCCTATCCTTCGCCCGACCATCACTATCTGTACCTTCCTCACACTGACAAACGGCTTCAAGCTCTTCGATCAGAACCTTGCCCTTACAGCAGGTAAGCCTGGTAAGGCATCGCAGATGCTTGCACTTAATATCTACAACACCTTCTATGGAAGAGTAGGATGGCAGGGGGTAGGACAGGCAAAGGCTGTACTGTTTACCATACTTGTAGCAATAATAGCGTTCGCACAGCTGCACTTTACAAGACGCGGAGAGGAGCAGATGTAATATGGCAAAGAATAAGAATACAAACTTTGATCCGGCAGATAAGCCGGTAAAGTTCGGATTTATCTGGACAATATTGTTTACAGTATTATCACTCTTCTTTATTTTCCCGATATTCGAGGTTGTGATAAATTCATTCAAGACCACCAGCAATATAGGAGGAGCCAATACATTTGTCCTTCCGACAAAGGATTCCTTTGCAGGACTGGCAAACTATGTACAGGGTATAGCTGATACCAACTTCTGGTCAGCCTTCGGAAACACGGTCCTCATAACAGTGCTTTCAGTCGCAGCCATAATCCTCTGCACATCCATGTGCGGTTGGTATATAGCAAGAGTGGACAGCAAGGGAGCAAAGATCGTTTACGCACTCTTCGCATTCTCTATGGTAATTCCGTTCCAGATGGTAATGTATACTCTGGCTTATGTAGCCCAGAACCTTAATCTTACCAATCCTATCGGATTAGTTCCAGTATATCTGGGATTTGGAGCAGGTCTTGCGACATTCATGTTTGTAGGCTTTGCCAAGTCCATTCCTCTTGAGATAGAGGAGGCTGCAATGATAGACGGCTGCGGAGCACTGGGCATCTTTTTCAGGATCGTAGTACCTATAATGAAGCCAACCTATATCACAGTAGCCATTCTTGAGGCGATGTGGATATGGAACGACTACCTTCTGCCTTATCTGGTGCTTGATTCAAACTACAAGACAGTACCTATCGCTATCCAGTTCCTTCAGACCAGCCATGGTCAGGTCGAATGGGGACCAATGATGGCCATAATCATACTTGCTATTATCCCTATAATCGTCTTCTACATGCTTGCACAGAAGTACATTATCGGAGGAGTTGTAGCTGGAGCAGTTAAGGGTTGATACAGGCTTATTTACGAAAGGAAACATAATGAGATCAGCAGGAATTCTGATGCCAGTGTTTTCTCTTCCGGGATCATACGGAATAGGCTGCTTTTCTGCAGAGGCATATAGATTTGTGGATTTTCTCGAGCAGGCAGGCCAGTCATACTGGCAGATCCTGCCGCTCGGCCCTACGAGCTACGGAGATTCTCCATATCAGTCCTTTTCCACATTTGCTGGAAATCCTTATTTCGTCGATCCTGATACCCTGAAGAATGAAGGTCTGCTGACAGAAGCAGACCTTCACGATTTTCCGGGAGGAAATGAAGACAGGATAGACTACGGAAAACAGTATGAAAACAGATTCACTCTTTTGAGAAGAGCCTTCGCCCGCTTTGACACGGATCAGGAAGGCTACAGGGCATTTAAGGAAAGGGAAAGCGACTGGCTGTTTGACTATGCCCTTTTCATGGCTCTAAAAGATGCACATGACGGCAGAAGCTTCACAGAGTGGGAGGATGACTACAGGAAAAGAGATGAGACTGCACTTGCCTCATTTCTGGAGGATCGGGGAGAGGATGTAGAGTTTTACATCTTTATCCAGTACGAATTTTTCACCCAGTGGAAGAGGCTGAAGGAATATGCAAACAATCACGGTATAGAGATAATAGGCGACATACCGATCTATGTAGCGGCAGATTCATCAGATGTATGGACCGGTCCAGAGCTTTTTCAGATGGATGAGGACCAGAAACCTACGGCAGTATCAGGATGCCCGCCTGATGGATTCTCGGCAGACGGTCAGCTCTGGGGCAATCCTCTCTACAGATGGGATTATCACGAGTCTACTGGCTATGAATGGTGGATAAGACGGATAAAAAAGTGTCAGGAGCTTTATGATATAGTAAGGATTGACCATTTCAGAGGCTTTGATGAATACTATTCTATCCCGGCCGGCAATACTACAGCTAAGGGAGGCCACTGGGAAAAGGGCCCTGGAATTGGACTTTTCAACAAGATAAGACAGGAACTTGGAGATGTCCGTATAATAGCCGAGGATCTGGGCTTTATTACGGACAGTGTAAGGGCTTTGGTAAAGGAATGTGGCTTTCCTAATATGAAGGTTCTTGAATTCGGCTTTGACAGCAGGGATTCCTCCGGAGTGATCAATAAAGAAAACCAGTATCTGCCATTCAACTATCACAGGAACAGTGTGGTCTATACAGGTACCCATGACAATGAAACTCTTCGGGGATGGCTAGACAGCATTACTCCATTAGAGCTGCAATCTCTGAAAAATTACTTAGGCCTGCCTGATTCCGCTACAAAGCCGTCCGTAGTAAAGGGTATGATAAGGCTGGCACTTGGAAGTGTATCAGATATGGCAGTGATACCGCTCTGGGACTATCTGAGGCTTGACAACAGGGCAAGGATCAACACTCCATCCACTCTCGGAGATAACTGGAGATGGCGGGTCAGGAAAAAGGCACTGAGCCAGGAAAAGGCGGAAGAGATAAGGAAGCTTACAGAGGTGTACGGCAGACTGTAAAGATAGTAAAGGAGAACTGATAGAATGTCGGACCAGCTTACAATAAAGGATATCGCGAAATACTGCGGAGTAGGTGTAAGCACGGTCTCGCGCGCTATAAACGATGACCCGGGGATCAGTCCCAAGACAAAGGAAAGGGTGCTTAAGGTAGTAAAGAAGTTTCATTATATTCCAAACAACAGCGCCCGCAACTTAAAGATCCAGGAATCCAATACAATAGCTCTTATAGTGCGCGGACTGAACAATATATTCTTTCAGTCGATGTTTGACGGATTTCAGACCCTGCTCTATAAGAATGGCTATGATTTTCTGATCCATCTGGTAGATGAAAATACGGCAGTTTCACGTTCGGCCATAGAGCTTGCCAAGGAGAAGCGGCTTAAGGGAGTCATATTCCTTGGAGGACAAATGGAGGATCCTGCCGTGGAGCTTGACCAGCTTGATGTGCCCTATGTGCTGTGTACGGTAGCGCACAGCATGTATACCCCTATGCCGAATGTGAATCTTGTCGCCATAGATGACGCCGCAGAAAGCTGCAAGGCAGTTAAGTACCTGATCGAAAAGGGCCACAGGAGGATAGCGATAATCACAGGACATAAGGATGATCGTGCGGTGGGAGGACAGAGACTGTCAGGCTATAAAAGGGCTCTTGCGGAAGCTGGGATAGCCTATGACGAGGATCTGGTCGGATACATGGAGGAGGATATTCCGGAGTTCACCACGGAAAATGGTTATGCGGTCGCAAAGAAGCTTCTGGCCAGAACTGATTTTACAGCTCTTTTCTGCATTTCAGATATAACAGCTATAGGAGCCTATAAGGCGATATCAGAGGCAGGCCTTAATGTAGCGGATGATCTCTCGGTGGTCGGCTTCGACGGAATAGACCTTGGAAGGTTTACGATCCCGTCTCTTACGACGATAAGCCAGCCAAAGGACAAGATGGTAAAGTCCTCAGTAGATCTTCTGATGAAGGCGATTAACGGAGACGATACTCCACGGCAGCTGGTGTATTCTGCCTCGCTTCTTGAAAGGGAATCGGTAAAGGCAATAGAAAGATGAAAGTGTAATCTTTCATCTTTTTTATTGCATTTACAGGTGTTTTCAATTAACATATAACTATTATGACTTTTTCAGGAGGTAAACAGATGTCTCGAATCACAGATCCGGAGGGACCATTTGCGTCTACTATGACAAAGGTCGCGAATCTGGCACTTATAAATATCTGGTTCATAATCTGCTCGCTTCCGGTCTTTACTATAGGGGCAGCCTTTACAGCTCTTATGGATATAGCCTGGAAGATGACGCTGGGAACCGAGGGCACGGCGATTACCAAAGCTTATTTCAGATCCTTTAAGGATAATTTCAGGAAGAGCACAGCTATATGGCTGATCCAGATCCCGCTGTTTCTGATACTTGCAGCTGATTTTTTTATAGGGATCAGATCCGGCCTGAAGGGCGGCATGACAGTGGCTTTCTTTGCCATTTTCCTTATAGGGCTTATGATAGTCCTGTTTACGACCTGGTATTCGCTTACAATGCAGGCCATTTTTGACAATACAGTCGGCAATATGATAAAGAACGGACTGATGATAAGCTTTGCCAGATTCCCATATACCCTGGGAATAGCGGTATGCCTGCTTTCGCCGGGGATACTTCTTCTTATGTCACCGAGGAGAGCCTATTTCTTTCTGCCGCTCCTTGCTATAATATGGTTCGGCGCAGCAGCATACGGAGCAGCATTTATTTTCAGAAAGGCCCTTATGCCATTCCTTCCGGAGGGATATGGCGATGAGATAGAGGAAAAGGAGGATGACGACATGGAAGAGGCGCTTTCACGTCTGGATGAGATCTGGGATATATATGACAAGGACAAAAGGCCTACAGGGCGGACTATGAAAAGAAACGACTGGAATATGGCCGACGGAGATTATCATCTGAGCGTGCTTGGAGTCCTTGTAAGGCCTGACGGGAAGTATCTGATCACAAAGAGAAAGATGGACAAGGAATGGGCGCCCGGCTCCTACGAGGTACCGGGAGGCGGAGTGAGAGCCGGAGAGAGCTCTGCTTGCGCAGTAAGGAGAGAGGTGCTTGAGGAGACAGGAATAGATGTGAAAAATGCGCTGGACGGAGGCTTTGCCTTTGATTACAGACGTGATAATCCTGAGGAGAAGAACAACTATTTCGTAGATGTCTACAAGTACACTATCGAGATGGAGGACAAGGATATCCATCTTCAGGAGGATGAGACAGAAGGATATATGTTTGCGGACTCAGAGGAGATCGGTAAGCTTGGAGAAGAAGGCAAGTTTCTTCATTATGGTAGCATAAAAAAAGCGTTACAATAAATTGGATAAATGCATTAAAAATATTGACAAAATCGGCTGGATATGTAAAAATAACCTTGGAAATATAGTATTAAAAGCTGGAAGGAGAGCAAAGCTTGCTGTTAAAACAGATAGACTATTTTCTGGCAGTGGTAAATGCGAAGAGCTTTACGGCAGCCGCAAGGGATTGCGGAGTATCGCAGTCGGCTATCTCTCAGCAGATCGGCCTTCTCGAGAAGAATCTCGGAGTCAGATTGCTTGAGAGACACAACCGGACATTTACACTGACGGAAGCTGGTGAATATTTTTACAAGGAATCGACAAAGATCAGCAGATCAGTAGCAAAAATGATGAAGGAAACCGAAAGGATAGGAAAGAGCGAGGATCAGAGACGATAGATCCTTATCTCGCAGTTCTTAGGCTTTGGATTCCACATCAGCTCGTTTCTTTTGTGGCCGAGGATTCCTGAGAGGACGCGCATGATGCCGCCGTGACAGGAAATAAGTACATTTTGATAGGACGTCTGAGAGAGCTCATCCAGAAAGGAATGGGCTCTTTTTTTCATGTCATGGATGGTCTCTACTGTAGATGGAGCAGGGAAAATGGTAGGAAGGAGCCAGAAGGAGAGCATCCTTGGGCCTAAGGCCCAGTATTTGCGATTCTCATATCTTCCGAAATCCACTTCTATCAGGCGGGGGTCCTTTTTTATTTCCTTTTTGTCAAGGCCGCTCATAAGTGAAGCGGTCTCTATGGCGCGGCGAAGGGGACTGGAAAAGACAGCGTCAAAGCTTATTCCGCTAAGCCTTCTGGCGGCATCAAGAGCCTGCTGCCTGCCATGGGCATTAAGCGGAGCATCGGTACGCCCCTGCATGAGGTGGGCCTTGTTCAGATCGGTCTGTCCGTGTCGGGTGAGGTAGATTGTCATGTTAAAACTCCTTTCCGGAATATTATCCCACTACTTGACATATTATGCAATTGGTGTTATACTTCGTACACAATTTAATTAGCACTCTATGTAGATGAGTGCTACCAATATAAAGAA
Organism: Candidatus Weimeria sp. HCP3S3_B5; assembly: GCF_052064335.1. Taxonomy (NCBI): domain Bacteria; kingdom Bacillati; phylum Bacillota; class Clostridia; order Lachnospirales; family Lachnospiraceae; genus Candidatus Weimeria; species Candidatus Weimeria sp. HCP3S3_B5. The sequence goes on from NZ_JBQHVU010000018.1 coordinate 26,926, forward strand.
GCCAGTAACTGTTAACCCGATACAGGCGAAGGAGGACAAAATGACAGTACTACCACTATATAATGTAATGCTGATTCCTGAGACCAATCTCTACATTCAGACAGAGGCCTTCCGCAATATGGCAGGCAAGGAGCCTGAGGCTCAGGAGAGACTGATCCTTGCAGCACTTAAGGAGCCGAAGAATAGAGCGGATATCACAGAGACAGACCTCTATCCGATCGGAGTCTCCGGTATCATCACGGAGGTGAATGAGAACGGCTATGTAGCCATCCGGACCAAGAAGAGGGCAGATATCTCCGATATCACTATCCTTGCAGATCATACCATTAGTGTAAACGCTACAAGGCGCGAGGATACACCCGGAGAGGAGAGCGACCCTGAGGCTGAGAGAGCCAGACTCGACAAGCTGAAGCAGGCTTTGGTCTCCTACTTCAATAATTCCCAGTGGGCCAATATGAGCCGGGGATATATAGCCCAGTTCTCTTCTATAGGCGAGATAGCGGCAGCGATGAGCCCGTGGCTTTTCAACTCCGCAGACGACAGATACAAGATCCTTGAGGAGGATTCAAAGGCAAAGAGGACAGAGCTCCTGGAAAAGATGATCTATGAGAACATAGAGATGAGCAATATAGGCCAGGAGGCAGCCAGCGCCCAGGAGGCAGACTATCAGAAGATATACAGGGAGTCAGCTCTTAAGAAGCAGATAGATTACCTGCAGAAGGAACTTGACGATATGCATCCTGAGAATGTCTCGGATATCAGGAAGTTCGAGATAGCCCTTAAGGACAACGGGATGAATGAGGATGCCAGGAAGGAGGCCGGGAAGGTCCTTGGCAGACTCAAGCAGGAGGGAAAGAATTCTCCTGAATACGGTATGCTCTATGACTATCTCGACTTTGTCACAAGCCTGTCATGGAAGAAGGAAGAGCCGAAGGATATAGATCTGAAGCAGGCCAGAGCGGTTCTAGATGAGGATCATTACGGCCTTAAGAAGGTAAAGGACAGGATAATCCAGCAGATAGCTGTCATGAACTTAAAGAAGCAGCAGGCCGGATCGATCCTTCTCTTTGTAGGAGCACCCGGAACAGGCAAGACCTCGATCGGAAAGAGCATAGCCCGTGCCCTTGGAAGGAAGTATGTAAGGGTAGCCTTAGGCGGAGTCAGGGACGAGGCAGAGATCAGAGGCCACAGACGTACCTATATAGGAGCCATGCCAGGCCGTATAATGGATGGCATCCATAAGGCAGGAGTTTCAAATCCGGTCATGGTACTTGATGAGATCGACAAGCTTCAGGATTCCTACAACGGCGATCCGGCAGCGGCCCTGCTTGAGGTGCTTGATCCCGAGCAGAATAACAGCTTCACAGACCACTATATGAATGTGCCATATGATCTGTCGGACGTCCTTTTTATCTGCACGGCCAATACACTCGATACTATACCGGCACCTCTTCTGAACAGGATGGAGGTCATAGAGTTCCAGGGCTATACTCCTACAGAGAAGGAACATATAGCTAAGGATCATCTGATCCCAAAGGCCTTCGAGAAGAACGGAATCCCTAAGGGAGTGCTTTCTATAGACGATGAGGCGCTTGATACCATTATCTCCGACTATACGATGGAGGGCGGGGTCAGAGGTCTGAAGAAGAGGATAGATACCCTCTGCCGTATAGCAGCGGTCAAGATAGCATCAGGAGAGGAAAAGGTGGATGTCCATAAGGATGAGCTCCGCGATTATCTTGATATGCATCCTCTCCACCGGGAAAAGGTCAAGAAGGAAAGCAGACCTGGAATCATTACAGGACTTGCCTGGACCCAGGTCGGAGGAACCATCCTCTATATAGAGACCCTGATGACCAAGGGAAGCGGAAAGCTCACAATTACCGGGCAGCTGGGTGATGTGATGAAGGAGTCGGCTACTATAGCCCTTTCACTTGTAAAGGCAATGTATCCGTCAAAGATCAAGCTTCTGGAAAAGAGTGATATCCATATTCATGTACCTGACGGCTCTACGCCAAAGGACGGACCTTCTGCAGGAATCACTCTTACTACAGCACTCTCATCACTTGTGACAGGTACAGCAGTCACACCGGAGGTGGCCATGACAGGTGAGGTATCCCTGAATGGCTCTGTAAATCCTATCGGAGGCCTGCCGGAGAAGCTTATGGCGGCTCAGAGAGCAGGAGTAAAGCACGTATTCATCCCTGAGGAAAATATGGATGACCTGCGTGACGTGGCAGAGGAGGTAAAGAATGCGCTGGAGATCACTCCTGTAAAACAGGTGACAGATGTCCTTGGAGCTCTTTCCATACCGGTCGAGAACCCTTCCCTGTCAAATAACAAGTAACAGGTGATTGAAATAATCAGGAAATTATACTATAATTAATGTCATGAGAATTGACATTGCCAGGCGGTCAGAGGAAAAGGACCTGATAAGAAGGCTCGAGGGCATAGCCGAGGTCCTGATCCTGACCGTACTTTATTTTTATATATGGAAAAGCCGCTACAGTGTGATGTATGTCCGTACCTTCTACGGCAGGGGCCGCGTGCTTCTGATGGGCATATATTTCATCATCATGTACGTGATAATGGCACTTACAGAGGGACTGCGCTTCGGGAATCTGAAGCTCTTTGATATAGTAGTCTCCCAGTGGGTGTCTGTTTTTGTTACAAATTTCATCACATTCTGGCAGATATGTCTGATCTTAAATACCATGTCGGATCCTAAGCCCATGCTGCTGCTTACTCTCTATGATCTTGCTATCACAGTGGCTCTGCCTTTTTTCTTTACCTGGCTTTATCATCTGACATATGTACCTCGCAATATGGTCCTTATCTACGGGAAGAGAAACGGTGAGAATCTCCGATTCAAGATACTGGAGAGACCAGACAAGTATGCAATCACGAAGACTATCAGTGCCTCGCTTCCATTCGATCAGATAAAGAGGGAGATCCTTTTCCATGATGCAGTGATAATAAATGACGTGCCGGCGGAAATCAGAAATGATATACTGAAATTCTGTTATCAGAATGACGTCAGGACATATATAGTACCTAAGATATCAGATGTGATAATAGGCGGAGCATCAAACATCAACCTGTTTGACACTCCGCTCCTTCTGGTGCGTGGAAGGGGATTATCGGTTGGACAGAGGTCCGTAAAGAGATTCTTTGATATAGTTCTGTCGGCTATCGCGATAGTAATCCTTTCGCCGGTCTTTCTTATAGTAGCCATACTGATAAAGGCTGAGGACGGGGGAAGTGTATTTTTCCTGCAGAAGAGGGTTACAAAGGATGGGAAACTGTTTACTATCTACAAGTTCCGCAGCATGAGGACAGACGCTGAGAAAAATGGCGCCAGGTTTACAGTAGATGACGACCCCAGGATCACCAGGACAGGCAGGTGGATAAGAAGGACAAGGATAGATGAGCTGCCCCAGCTTTTTAATATACTTAAGGGAGACATGAGCATAGTAGGACCAAGGCCGGAGCGGATAGAGAATTATCAGATGTATGAGAAGGAAATACCTGAATTCGGTTTCAGGACCAAGGTGAAGGCAGGACTTACCGGCTATGCCCAGGTATACGGCAAGTACAATACAACGGCTTATGACAAGCTGAGACTTGACCTTATGTATGTGGAGAATTATTCCTTTATTCTGGATATAAAGCTTGTCCTTATGACCATAAGGACTCTTTTCCAGAAGGAAAGCACAGAGGGCTTTACAGACAGCAGGCGGGGAGGAAGTCAATGATCACGGCCTCAGTCGTTCTTTTCCATACTAAACAGACTCTTATAGATACGATAATAGAAAGCTATGGCCCGGCAGAGGACAGGCTGCTTTTTCTTGTGGATAATTCACCAGAGGAGGGGGCTGATCAGGGATTTGGGGAAAGCAGCAGGCCATACGTATATATCCACCATACAGGCAGGAACACAGGCTATGGCAGCGGACATAATATAGCCATAAGGGAGGCAGTGAGACTTGGAAGCAGCTACCATGTAGTGCTGAATCCTGACCTGTCGTTTTCGCCTCAGGTCATTGATGCTCTGGCCTCCTATGCGACAGATCACAGCGATGTAGTCTATATGCTGCCAGAAGTAATCGATCAGAATGGAGAACTCCAGCATCTGTGCAAGCTGCTGCCAAGGCCATCTGACCTTATCCTGCGAAGGTTCTTCCCGCATCTTCCTGGCGCAAGGAAGAAAAATGACAGATATGTCCTTTTAGACAAGGATTATGATAAGATTATGAATCCCCCATGTCTTTCGGGCTGCTTTATGTTTCTTAGGGTTGAGACAATAAAGAAATACAGCCTCTTTTTTGACCAGAGATTCTTTATGTACTGTGAGGACTTCGATCTGATCCGCCGTCTTCACAGGGTCGGAAAGACCATCTATTATCCTCTGGTGACTATTACCCATATCCACGAGAGAGGCTCCTATCATTCGATCCGTATGCTCTGTCATCATCTGGCTAGTGCGATCAGGTACTTCAACAAATACGGCTGGATAAGGGATCCTGAGCGGGATAGGATGAATGAAGAAATAACTGGTCAGGGGATGGAAAATCCTTAGGAATGTGTTATACTATAGGGGTTTTTAGAAAGGATTAATTATGTCATCCAAAACGATCAAGGACAATAAAAGGAAATACAGGGAAGAGGCATCGGCAGGGATAATACTGTCAGTGATTGCAGCGGGTATCATTCCACTTATAATGAGGACCTATACCTACGATTCCCACCTTTCAGACTATCAGTGGTTCTCTACAGACGGGACTGTAGTCGATATCTTTCTGGCTGCCAAGTCATTTGTTATAATCGCAGTCGGGATCCTTATGGCCATAGTGCTTATCTATAAGGCAGCAAACTATGACAAGCTGCCAAAGTCAAGACTATTCATTGTAATGGCTGCCTATGGAGCAATGGTACTGATTAGCGGACTTGCTTCAAAATGGAAGGGCTTCGCCTTTGGCGGCTCCTATGAGATGTTCGAGTCGGTCCTTGTGATCCTCTGCTATCTGATGTTTGCCTACTACACATGTGCGGTCACAGAGAACAGGACGACACTTCTGGCCTTTCTCAAATGGACCGGGATCTTCGTACTCGTTCTTATGCTTATAGGAGTATTCCAGGGCTTCGGAGCGGATCTGTTTGCGACAAAGTTCGGAAAAGTGCTCTTTTCAGGCCCGTCATACTGGAGCAATCTTGACAGCCTTGTGATCAGGATGCCAAAGGGCACCTCCTATTCGACTCTCTACAACCCGAACTTCTTCTCACTTTACCTGGGACTTATCCTTCCGCTATCTGTAGCATCCTTCTTTGCGATAAAGAAGAGAACCGCAAGGATACTCTCGGCAGCCCTGGCAGCATGCTCAGTTATCCTGCTTTTTACAGATATATCTATCACAGGAGTGATGTGCCTTGTGATATCCGGCATCATCACTCTGCTGGTCGTGCTGTCGAGGAAGAGAAAGCTGTTTATAGCAGCATGTTCGGCACTTGCTGCAGTGATCCTTGTCGGGATAATACTTAGTCTGACGGTTTCTCCGGTAAAAAGCCTGGCCCAAAGGATGCTTACCGCTGATCCTACCCCTCTTACAGCAGGGACCTTAAAGGACATAGAGACCAATAAGAATGATGTGACTCTTGACATGAAGGATGGCAGCAAATGCAGGATAGTATTCAGCTTTGACAATAGCGGACAGCTCAATGTGACGGCAGAGGGAGACGACGGAAGCAAATACGACTGCCAGTGGGATGGAAGCGCGGTACAGATAAACGACGGGGATGAAAATCTGGCTTCGGTGGTCCCGAAGAATACAGAAGATGGAACTCCATATGTGGCCATAAATACAAGCGGCCGTGAATTCTGGTTCATACAGACTGAGGAGGGGTACGGGTACATAACAGGCGCCGGTAAGGTCGTAAAGCTTAATAACCATATAAGGACGGCAGGCCTTTTTCCGGAGGATTTCTTCAGTAACAGAGGTATCATCTGGAACCGGACCATACCGCTTCTCGGCAGGCATATCCTGATCGGAAGCGGATCAAACACCTTCCTTATGGACTATCCACAGGACAATTATATAATGAAGGACCTGCTTATAGAATCAGAGACCACATCAGTAGATGTTAAGCCGCATAATCTTTTCCTCCAGCAGTGGGTTGAAAACGGACTTCTGGCTCTGATATTCTATCTGGTAGTGGTAATCGGATATATGGTCCAGACAGCCGGCTTGATCAGGAAAAACGATATAAAGGAACCGCTTGTTATCATCTCGATCGGTATCTTTGCGGGAATCTGTGCCCATACAGCTGCCGGAATAGCAAACGATTCAAATGTCTGCACATCTCCTGTGATGTGGATACTGCTGGGACTTGGCTTTGCAGTAAATAATCTGATAAGGAAAGCGCAGAAAAGTTGAAGCTCCAGATCCTTCTTGCGACACGCAACGGGGAAAAGTTCATAGGGACCCAGCTCGATTCTCTGATCGCCCAGCAGCACAGGAGAGAGGATATCATAGAGATCCTGATCTCGGATGACGGATCGACTGATTCCACAATAGAGAGGATCAGGGAATATCAAAGCAGATACCCATCTATGATACGGATCCTGCCCCAGAGGAGATCAGGCTCTGCGGCAGCAAATTTCATAAGGCTTGCGGCAAGCTCTGATGGCGATCTGGTATTTTTCTGTGATCAGGATGATTACTGGATGCCTGATAAGGTGCAGAGGATGGCAGAGGCCTTTACCGATGAGGATATGCCCCAGCTCGTATATTCTGATGCATATATAGCAGATCAGGACCTGAAGATCATCCCGTGCCGGGATGATCGGCTTCAGACAAGAGTCAGAGGTAGCCTTACCCTTGAGAAGCTTCTGGTTCAGAACTATATAATGGGATGTACGATCGCGGTGAACAGGCCTCTTGTAAACGGAGTGTGCCGTGATGAGTATCCTGGAATGCAGATGCATGACTGGTGGCTTGCGATTTATGCGGCATCATTCGGAAGCATAAGGCATCTTCCGATAAAGCTTATGAAATACAGGCAGCATGGTGACAATGCGGTCGGCGCCAGGGACTTAGGAAGCATGTCCTATATCTTCTCGCATCTTGACATGAGACGGCTTCGCGAAAGCTGCGGCAGGCTTATTGATCAGGCAACAGGCTTTTATGGATGCTATGGAGATGCTATGACACCAGCTGTGGAAAGGGTCTTTATGGACTTTATCGATCTCAGGAAGAGCAATAAGCTTAGGCGTATCTGTACTCAGATACGAGGCGGCTATCTGAAAAGCACTCTTCCAAGGGTAATAGGACAGCTATTGTATATGTGATAAGTGAGAGGATCAGATGAGATTAAAGACGAGACTATTTATGAGCTTTCTGCTGATAGTGATCCTTCCGATTCTGCTGGCCTTTGTCCTTTATTTCCTTATCGCCTCAGGGAGGGTGAACGGGAACGAGGAGACAAGCCCGCTGTATTTTACAAATACGATCGATACTCTGATAAACGATACGGACCCGGAGGTGCAGGAGCTGAAGCATTGGTCGAAAGCCTTTCCGGACAGGTTCTTAAAGACGGATATACTTAAGGAGATAAACTCAAGCTTAAGTAGCGCCAATTCCTTTCTCGTCGTAAAGCAGGGGACCAGGGTAGTTTTCGACGGAGCTCCGGACGGCATGCATCCCAGATACTCCAGGCTTCCTGTATACGGCAAGCTGTCCGAGTCTGATGTGATGGTGGTAAAGCTTGAGAACCAGTCGGCAATGCTTCGCGAGGTTGATTTCGGAGATTATAAGGACAGATATCATGGCCAGGCCTTTGTCATCACGCCTACCGGGACAGTGATCCCTGGAGCCGGAAAGATACTTATCACCTATGTGCTCTGGATGGCGCTTATACTTCTGATCACGGCTTTTGTTATAGTGACCTTGCTTTACAACAGCATCATCAGGAAGGTAAGACGGATGCAGGAGGCTACGGAGAATATCCGGAACGGCAATCTGGACTTCACGCTGAAGGTCAAGGGAAAGGACGAGATCTCAGAGCTTGCCGGAAGCATAGAAAGGATGAAGAATCATCTGAGAGCCGATGCGATGCAGAAGCTTGAGACGGAGGATGCACAGAGGAAGTTTCTTAGCAATATCACCCACGATCTGAAGACTCCCCTGACCTCAGTCATAGGATATTCCGAGGGACTTATCGACGGGATAGCACCTACGCCTGACAAGCAGATGAAGTATCTGACGATCATCCACAATAAGGCAAGTGAGATGAATGATCTGTTAAACGAGCTGTCGGTCTTTACAAAGATAGATACGGACTCTATCCCTTATAATTTCTCAAGGGTGAATGCGAGGGGATTTTTCGATGAATTCGCCGAGGAAAACGAGGTGGAATTTGACAGTCAGGATGCTATCTTTCTTTACCAGTGTGACCTGCCGGATGGCTGTGAGATAATGATAGATACATCACAGATAAAAAGGGTACTTCACAATCTGGTATCAAATGCTGTAAAATACAGGAGAGATGGAATCAGACTAAAGGTCATGCTAAGGGTATCTGATGCAGGAGAATTCATACAGGCAGAGATCGCGGACAACGGACGCGGGATCAGTCAGGATGACCTGCCTCATATCTTTGAGCGTCTGTTTCGGGCCGACAAGGCCAGAAATACCCAGATCAAGGGCAGCGGCATAGGCCTGTCGATCGTCAAGAAGATAATAAGCGATCATGGGGGCCAGGTCTGGGCGACCAGTATAGAAGGAACCGGAAGTAAGTTTTATTTTCTGCTGAAAAAATGCAGTGACAAGGAGGAGCCGGATGAGCAGGATTCTGATAATTGAGGATGAACAGGCAATAGCTGAGCTTGAGAAGGACTATCTCGAGCTTTCAGGATACACAGCCCTGATCGAAAACAACGGGACCAAGGGACTGGAGAAGGCTATGGATGAGGAGTTCGATCTCTACATCATAGACATAATGCTTCCCGGGACCGATGGCTTTGAGATATGCAGACAGATCAGGACGGAGAAGAATACCCCTATAATAATAGTGTCAGCCAGAAAGGATGATATAGACAAGGTAAAGGGCTTAGGCTTCGGAGCGGATGACTATATCACCAAGCCATTTTCACCAAGTGAGCTTGTAGCAAGAGTTAAGGCCCATCTGGCTCAGTATGACAGACTCGTCACGGCAGCGAACGCCACAGCCAACGACGATATCATAAGGATCAGGGGCTTAAGGATTGATGACACATCACATCAGGTATGGGTCGATGGAGTAGAGAAGAATCTTACCACGAAGGAATATGAGCTTCTGCTCTTTTTCGCCAGACATCCGGGACAGGTATTCACTAAGGAGGAGATCTTCCAGAAGATCTGGGATCAGGATTCAGTCGGCGATATAGCTACGGTCACGGTTCATGTAAAGAAGATCCGTGAAAAGATAGAGATCAATAAGGACAGACCGCAGTATATTGAGACGGTCTGGGGTGTCGGATACAGGATGAAGGTATGACAAACAGCGATAATGCGATCGAGGTCAGAAACCTGACAAAGGAGTTTCGCATCAGCCGTGACGGGGCAAAGACTCTGAAGGACTTTCTGGTAAGGCGTCATACAAGAGCCCAGAAGCATCTGGTGCTAAAGGATATAAGCCTTGATATCAGAAAGGGCGAGACTGTCGGCCTGATAGGTGTAAACGGAAGCGGCAAGTCAACGCTTCTTAAGCTTATGACACAGATCATATATCCGACAAGCGGGACAGTCGAGACAGCCGGCAGGGTGACGTCTCTTCTGGAGCTTGGAGCCGGCTTCCATCCCGATTTCACCGGCCGGGAAAATATCTACTTCAATGCATCGATATTTGGCATGACCAGAAAGCAGATTGACAGCAGGGTAGATAAGATAATCGAGTTCTCCGAGCTGGGAGATGCGATCGACGAGCCGATCAGGACATATTCCTCGGGAATGTATATGAGGCTGGCCTTTTCTGTAGCAATAAATGTAGATGCAGACATCCTGCTCATAGACGAGATCCTGGCAGTCGGAGACCAGCACTTTCAGGACAAGTGCTATGCCAAGCTTCTGGAGCTCAAGGATTCCGGAAAGACTATAGTCATAGTTTCACATGCCTTAGACCAGGTCAGAGCGCTCTGTACGAGAGCCGTTTGGATCTATAAGGGGACTCTCCGTCTCGACGGAGATCCAGCCTATGTGATAGAGGCCTATAAGAAGCAGTCAGCCATAGACCACAAGGAGGAGAAAAGAGTCGCCCATGAAAATGGCACGGAAAAGTACAAGGGAGTGGTATTTATCGACTATCCGGCGGATTTTTCACATGTCAGAAAGGGAGGCGAGCTAAGAATAAGCGGCTGGAGGATAGCTGACAGTGACAACTTTGATTTCACACTAAGCGTAAACGGAAAGAGGCTTACAGATATTTCTCTGGTTGAGCGGCCGGATGTGCTTTCCGTATACGAGGAGGAATACGCCGGATACATAGAGGACAGGGCGCCGGGTTTTTCGGCAGCCTTCACGCCGGATATGGCCGGAGAACTGTCGATAGAGGCACAGATAGTGATCGATGGGAAAAAGATAGCAGGGAAGCAGATAACAGTAACAGTAGAATAATGCTAAAAGAAATCTATAAATACAGGGAATTATTAAAGACTAATGTGAAAAAGGACATCAGGGGCCGCTACAAGGCCTCTGTTCTTGGCGTACTCTGGTCCTTTATCAATCCTCTGCTGCAGGTACTTGTCTATGCAATAGTATTCCCTTATCTGATGAAGGGATCAGCCGATCACTATGTGATCTATCTGGTCACAGGTATCATACCCTGGACCTTCTTTCAGACAGTAGTGAACCAGTCGACGACCTGCATCAAGTCCAATTCCGGTATCATAAAGAAGGTTTATTTTCCCAGGATCATCCTGCCACTCTCGGCCTTTTTCTCAGGACTTATAAACTTCTTTATCTCATGCATCATTATAGTAGTATTCTGTCTGGGCTTTGGGATAGGGATCTCTTGGCACCTGATATTCCTTCCTGTCATAGCAGTGACAGAGGGACTCTTCGGCCTTGGCCTTGGAACGATATTCGGCGCCATAGATGCCTATATCCAGGACACAGAGTATATAGTAAACTTCATCCTGATGATGGCCATGTACGGGGCACCTGTGATCTACGAGACCTCGATCTTCCCTGCGGGCTCCCGAATCGGTGCTTTGATTCAGATGAACCCGATGACCCATATAATGGATGCCTACCGCGATATCTTTATGGATCACGCTATACCGGACATGCCACGAATAGGGATCGTCTTCGCCGTCTCCCTTGTCCTCTGCATTGCCGCTGCAGCAATTTTCCAGAGGATGCAGAAGGGATTCGCAGAGCAGTTCTAGGAAGGATTCAGAAGATATACAGAAGGATGACAGGTACGAGGCAGCAATGACACAGCTCTTATCCGAACTGGCTTAGGGTCTCAGGCCGGAAGAGGATGAGGGCCTTGTGAGCGAGCATTTCAGGAAGCTAAGAGAAAAGGAAAACTGATGTCAAACCGGAATAAAAGATATTTGAAAACAACGGATATAAATAAGGCTGTCGTTCCTCCTCGGGCTGTATTAATGATCATGATGTTGGGTACAGCTTTATTAGTGTACTGTAAATATATTTTCGGAAATAGCTATTGGATTTTTTACGATATCGGATCTGATACATGGAATGAATATTTTCCGGCATTGACGATGCTTGCTGAAAAAATAAGATCAGGTGATCTTTCCACCTGGTGTATGAACTGGGGGACTGGTGTTGATCTTGCAAATAATCAGTCCATTATTTGCGACCCATTTAATATTCCACTTGTGATTTTATATCTGGTTGGTGGACGATGGGCCATGGCTTACGGATTGATCTATGTTCATATGGCCAAATGCCTGCTTACAGGTTATATTACATTTCTTTGGCTGTCAGAGTTTAAGCTTGACTGGAATGGGAGAGTTATAGGGGCTTATGTATGTGCATTTAATGGTTTTTTGGTTCTGTGGGGACAGCACTATTTTTTTGCTACGGCATGTGTTTTCATGATATTTGATATATATCTGATCGAAAAAACGATAAGAGATCAGAATAAATCTGTCTGGATGATAATATCGATTGCTATGACACTTGCTACAAGCCTGTATACAGCCTTCCCTATTGCACTGGCTTGCGTGGCATATCTGGTATTAAGGCTTTTATCACTTGTTAATGTATGGAATACGAAAAGAATAATAAGAAAGCTTGCAACGATCATTATTGATGTTATCGTAGCAGTACTGATCTCAGGTATTATTTCCTTACCCGCATACTATCAGCTTACAGAGGTAAGCTCCAGAATTGGCGGACAAATGTCAGTCCCTTTGTTTTTTGATCTGGCGACATTAGGAGGGATCTTTACAAGGTTCTTTTCAAATAACCTTCTTGGAATAGCAAATAATTATATAGGGCCACTGAATTATTATGAATTAAGTCAGCTTTTTTTCTCGTGTCTTGGACCGTCCATGCTGATCATTTTCTTTGTGGAAAAAATACATCGAGATGAGAAAAGGTGGCTTTATCTGATATTGGCTATTATCGCAGGAATGATGATGCTGATGCCATTAGGAGGAGCAATCTGTAATAAATTTGTTACAACAGCTACCAGATATAGTTATGTATATATTCCATTAATGGCATATGCTATTGCGTGGTTTTTTTCAAATTTTAGAAGGCTGCATAAGGATACCCGCATAATAGTATTTTGCACTACAGTAGTATCTGCTATTATGTTATGCTTTATCTATATAAAGCATGTGAGAGCTAATACTCAGGATAGAAGCATACTTGATGTTTATCTGACAGTGATTGTAATATGCCTGTTAACTTTTGCTGTAATGATAATATCTGACTATAAGGAAAAGGGAAAAAACAGGTTTATAGCTTCAGCAGTGTTTTGCATTATAATCTTTAGTGTCATTGCGGATTCGGCAATAACAAGTCTAATAAGATTAAACATTACATCAGATAGCACATACACAAAGAATGTGGAGGATACGAGCCAGATACTCAGAAAGATAAGGACCGATGATAAAGAGCTGATTCGTATAGAAAAGACCTATGATGACAGTTTCTATAATGATGCTCTACTGGAAAATTATCTGGGGATATCATACTACAATACTACGTTTTCAAAATATGTACAGTCTTTTATGACAGAGGTATGGCCAAAAACAGTGAATGTGGGTGGTAATCCAGGGTATGTGACATTCAATGCTGATGCAGAGAACGGTGGAATGGCCTCTTTGTTTGGGATAAGATATGTTCTGTCAAAAGCTCCGGTTTCAGATTGCTATTCGCAAATAGAAAATTTGGCAGATGGTATTGGAGCGTACAAAAATGAAAACAGCATGGGACTTGGGAGGATCTATAAGAATGTAATGCGACAAAGTGATTTTGCTGAACTTACAGAAGTGCAAAGGCAGAAGGCACTGGAAACTTCATTAGTCCTACAGGATTTTGACTATGAATTAAATAGGATGAATACAGTTGAGACACAAACCGCTGTAAAGGTTTTTAAAGGGAAAAACAGCAGTCACATGATGATAAAGGCTGAATCATCAACACCTGGATATATTTTTGTCCCTGTGACCTGGGATAGGGGATGGAGGGCAAAAGTAAATGGACATCAGGTGAAACTGTACAGAGCTGATATTGGATTTCAGGCAATTAAGATACAATCAGGTAAGAATATTGTAAAACTTGATTACAAACAGCCTCTGCAGAGGGAAGGAATTATTGCTACGATATCTGGTTTACTTTGCATCATTGTGTTATTATATCTGAAAAGAAAAAGAGGTATATCATCATGATAAACTTTAACATCCCGCCATGCGTAGGTAGGGAAATAGATTATGTAAAGCAGGCCATTGATTCTCATAAAATCTGTGGCGACGGAGCGTTCACAAAGAAATGTAATGAGTGGCTTGAGAGCAGATTCAACGCAGAGAAAGTAATGCTTACTACCAGCGGGTCTACGGCTCTTGATATGGCCTTTGAGCTTTGTGAGCTGAAGCAGGGTGATGAGGTGATTCTTCCGAGCTATACCTTTTCGAGTACGGCCAATGCCGCGGTCCTTTGCGGCGCAAGGCTTGTCTTCGTGGATATCAGACCAGATACCATGAATATCGATGAGAAAAAGATCGAAGCAGCCATAACAGATAGGACAAAGGTCATCTGCTGTGTCCACTATGCCGGGGTAGCCTGTGAGATGGATACGATCATGGATATAGCAACCAGACATGGGCTCAAGGTCATAGAGGATGCAGCACAGGCAGTGACTAGTAAGTATAAGGGCAGATATCTGGGAACCATAGGAGATTTCGGATGCTATTCCTTTCACGAGACGAAGAATTTCTCTATGGGCGAGGGCGGAGCTCTTGTCATAAATAACAGGGAGTACAACGAAAAGGCAGAGATACTTCGTGAGAAGGGAACCAACCGTGCAAAATTCTTCAGAGGTCAGGTGGATAAATACACCTGGGTAGACTTCGGTGACAGTTACCTTCCGAGCGAGCTTAATGCGGCATATCTATGGGCTCAGTTGGAGTCGGCTGATAAAATAGAAAAAGATAGAATGGAGACATGGAATTACTATAATGAGCAGCTTCAGGATCTGGCAGCGTCAGGAAAGGTAGAGCTTCCATTTTTACCTGAGTACTGTGAGCATAATGCACATATGTATTATCTGAAGTGTAAGGATCTGCAGGAGAGAACGGCGCTGATATCTTACTGCAAAAAGAACGGAGTACAGCTGGTATTTCATTATGTACCGCTTCATTCAGCACCTGCAGGATATAAATTTGGCAGATTTAACGGGAATGACGAGTATACGACAAAGGAAAGTGAGAGACTTGTCAGACTGCCGATGTATTATGGACTTGTTCAGAGTGACAGAGAAAAAGTGGTACAGACTGTAAAGGACTTTTACATGAGATGAAAAAGAGGATAGTTATTTTTGGGGCGACCGGATACATTGGAGCGTATTTTACAGATTATTGTATAGATCATCTGCCAGATGACTATGAGGTTGTGGCATGTGCGCGTCGTGGAGTTGATTTTTACCAGAAAAAAGATGTGACAGCTGCGAAAGTAGATATATGCCGCCAGGAAGATTTTGAAAAACTCCCGACGGAAAATGTCTATGCAATAGTAAATCTGACAGGACTGTTGCCAGCATATATGAAAAAATACGATCCTTTCGCCTATGTGCAGACAAATATAACAGGAAGTCTCAGGATAATGGAGTATGCCAGAAAGGCTGGAGCAGACAGAGCTCTATATACCCAGACCTGGGCTGATCAGGCAGGTTACTGGGGAAGTACTGAAGTATTATCACCATCTCTTCCAAGAAAACTTCTGTTTACCGGAGACCATGCATTTTATGCTATAACCAAATGCACAGTGGTCGATACCATGGAATACTATAAGGAAGAATTCGGAATAAAGAATTTCGTATTCAGGCTTCCAAATGTCTACATGTATGCACCGGAATCGACATACTTTGTAGATGGGAGAGAGAAAAAAATCGGATACAGATATATGATAGAGGAAGCTGTCTCTGGTCATGATATAGAACTCTGGGGAAACCCTGATGCGTTTAAAGACATTCTCTATGTAAAAGATCTGTGCCAGATGATGTATAAGGCATTATTTGCAAATGTTAATGGTGGAACCTATAATGCGGGAACCGGGATCAGAACAACGCTTCGTGAACAGATAGAAGGAATGATAAGCGTTTTTGCACCTGAAGGTTCGCATCCTCAGATCCATGAAGTGCCAATGAATGATAGTTTCACGAGTTTTGTAATGGATATAGATAATGCCAGATCAGAACTCGGTTATGAGCCGGAATACACATATATCAGATACCTGGAAGACTACAAGAAGGAGAGAGAACTGAAACGTTTTGATGAATTATGGGCCGGAAAGAAATGAAGATATCAGTTGTTATACCTATGTATGGCTGTCCGGAAGCAATACCGGAGCTGCATAAAAGACTTACAGATGTACTGCATAAAATAGTTGGTGATGATTATGAAATCATAATGGTAAATGACAGCTGTCCTAAAGGATCATGGAATAATATCAAGAAAGTCTGTCAGAATGACAGCCATGTAGTTGGTATAGACTTATCCAGAAATTTCGGGCAGATACGAGCTATACTGGCTGGTCTTGACTATAGCACAGGGGACTGGGTTGTAGTGATGGACTGTGATCTGCAGGATGCGCCGGAGGAAATAGAACAACTGTATAATAAAGCACAGGAAGGGTATGATGTAGTATTTGCAAGACGCGCGCAGCGAAAAGATTCCGCGTTCAAAATTTTTGTCTCGGGACTTTTTTACAGACTATATTCCTGGGCAACAGATGTGAAGTATGATGAATCACTCGAAAATTTCTCCATATCCAGCAGAAAGGTCATAGACTCTTACTGCAGTATGAGAGAAATGCACAGAGCCTTTGTGATGTACATCCAGTGGATGGGATTTAAGAGGACATCTATAGTGGTGGAGCATCATGAGAGATATGCAGGTAAAAGTGGATACAACTTCAAAAAAAGAATGAACATGGCTACAGAGATCCTGACATCACAGTCAGATAAACTGCTGCGAGTTCTTTTCAGAGTTGGTATGGCAATGTCGCTGGCAGCATTTATAGCAGTGATTGTTATAGTGGTAAGACATTTTATAGTCCATTCACCGGCGGGCTGGGCGAGTATTGTGGCATCTATTTTCCTTATGGGCGGACTGTTATTGGCTGGACTTGGAATAGTAGGAATATATGTGGGAAACATATTTATGCAGGTAAAGAACAGACCGCTATACCTGATCGAAGATGTGCTGAATGGAAGAAAAGAGGATAAGGATGAGTAAGAAAAAACTAGCTATAATAGGAGCATCATACTTACAGGAGCCGCTTATAGAGAAGGCTGAAGAAATGGGCATAGAGACCCATGTATTTGCGTGGGAGGCGCATGATGTAGGAGAAGAGTCTGCAGATTTTTTTTATCCTATAAGTATTGTAGAAAAAGAACAGATAGCTGATAAATGCGCAGAAATAGGAGTAGATGGAATCTGCACTATAGCTACTGATCTGGGAGCAATAACTGTCAATTATGTTGCAAAGAAACTGGGACTCATAGGGAACTCTTCTTACTGTGCCAGGGTATCGACAAACAAGGAAGAGATGCGGGAATGCTTCAGAAGAAATAATGACCCGTCACCAAAGAGCATGGAAATGAAAGGCACTGATCTGTCAGATGATGAAATAGACCAGATGCTAAGTGATAATGAATTCAGTTACCCCGTTATAGTAAAGCCGACAGACAGATCCGGTAGCAGAGGAATAACGGAACTTTCTGATAAAAATGGTATTTCTGCTGCTGTAAAAGCTGCGGCAGAAGTAGGTTTTGAAAAGAAAGTTTTAATTGAAGAATTTGCCACAGGTCAGGAATACAGCGTTGAATACATTTCCTGGCAAGGTGAGCATCATTTCCTGGCGCTTACCCAGAAATATACGACAGGTTCTCCACACTTTATTGAGACAGGACACCTGGAACCAGCACCAGTGTCAGATGAAGTGCTTGAAAAAGTAAAGCAGGTGGTGGAGCATGCTCTTACGTCACTTGATATAAAGTACGGAGCCTCTCATTCGGAAATAAAGATCGCTGTCGATGGTACTATCAGAATAATTGAGATAGGCGGAAGGATGGGAGGAGATTTCATAGGAAGTTCCTTAGTCCAACTTTCTACAGGTGTCGATTTTGTCAAAGCGGTAATTCAGGTGGCACTTGGTGAAGAGCCGGATCTGAAACCATCCGAAAATACCAGCCCGGCTGGAGTAAGATTTGTCTTTTCTGATGATGATCTGACCATAATAGATCAAATGGAAAAGGACCCAGCGATAAAAATTGTTTATCGAGAAATCGATGACATTAGCGGAACAGTATCAGACAGCTCATCCAGGTTTGGGTGTGTGGTATTTATCGCTGATGATATTGGCCAGGTAATAAGGTATCTGCCGGAAAAAGGATAGCTAATGTTGAGGAGTAGCATCCCGAAGAGCTTTCGAAAAATATGTTGAATGATATATCGAAGGATGATACAATGTATTCAGATAAGGAGGTAAGCTTATGCCAGTAATAAAACCAGTATCAGATCTGCGTAACTATGGACAGGTATTAGATAAGGTATCGCCTGGCTCACCAGTTTATCTGACTAGAAATGGTGAGGGGATATACAGCATACATAGTATAGAGGATGATGACAAGTATGAAAAAGCAAATGCAATGGTAGAGCTATTATCCGAACTGAATAAGGGTATCAGATCTGGGGAGGATGAGGATCTTCTTACAGATGATGAAGTTAGTGAGCATTTCAGGATACGCAGGGAAAAATATCTAAAGGAGCACGCAATTGAACAGTAGCCCAGTAAAATATACGCATGCTGCATTGGATGATCTGGATCAGATATGGTCAGAGGTGTTTGATGTATCCGCTGATATAGATACAGCACAGAATTATGTGGATGGAATAAGGCAAGCCATCAGTAAAAAGGCTGGGTATCCTAAGACAGGTATTCCACTCCTTTATAATGAGCATCCAACGGGGATGTGTTTTGTAGTCTATAAGAAATATTATGCTTTTTATAGGATGCATAGCACATATATAGAGGTTATAAGAGTTCTATACGGAGCGAGTGATTATATGAAGGTTCTGTTTGATGGTGAGTGAATACGACATGATTATGAGTATGTGAAAAAGAGCCAACAGCAAATGTTATAATAAGCAAATGGGATTTAAAGAAGAAGGGGTGTTTAAAGATATGATCTGCGAAAACGGTAGATACAGAAGCATGGATTTTATGGCATGTCTTAATGAAAATGAAAAAAATGTCAGTAGGACTGAGCCCTGATAAAGACAAAGAGACATTAAAGATCCGGATGTGATAAGGAAGAACAAATTGAAGCCAAGAAATTCAATCGATGCATTAAAAATAAACAGACTGCCCGATCATGATGTATTAACAGTAAGCGGATGGGCATTTAATGAGAATGGTATGCCTGAGGCTATCACTCTTTATATTAACGGAAAGCAGCAGGATGTTAAGATAAAAACAGTTGCTCGTCCTGACGTGGACAGAAGATATTTCCATCAGACAGAGGGACTTATCAACTCTGGCTTCAGGATCCAGATGAATGATTGCGAACATATAAGCCAGCTGGAAATACACTCTGGCAATACTGTGATACTGTCAATGGATAAGAAGGCTATAGATCATATTATCTCATATGATACAATTGTTTATGCCATTGATAATGAAACACATGATAAGAAAGGGAATACATCGGTTACGGGATGGGTGTATTCCTTGAATCATGTACCTGTCAGTATATCAGTTATGGATAGGCACACGAAAAAAGAGCTTCCATGCAATATCAGAAGGATCTTCAGAAATGACCTTTACAGGCTGGGCTTGATCAATAAAGATGAAAAGAACGCTGGATTTATTATTTCATTCGAGAGTTCCAGAAAAAACAGTGATATAATAACCTTTTCATCAGATAAGGATAGGGCAATTGAAGCGGTTCCTTATACAAGTACAGATAAGAGAGGCTTTGGCAGACTGATAAAGAATATAAACAGAAAGAATATTAAGAAGTTTTTTAAGTATGTAAGGACCTTTGGACTTTCAAAAACGCTGAAGACAGTCTTTTCATATAGTGGCGGATATGATTATGATCAGTGGTTCAGAACTCATCGAATAACTCCTGATCATCTTGAAGCCCAGAAACAGGTAAGATTTGCCTGTGAGCCTGTTATAAGTATTATAGTACCTGCATATAATACAAATGTGGATCTTCTTACGGCAACAATTGATTCTGTTGAGCAACAGAGCTATAACAAATGGGAACTTTGTATAGCATTCGCTGGAGATGAAAGCGCACCAGCAAGGAAACTGCTTGATGAAATACAGGAACATGACCAGAGAGTAAAGGTGACTTTCCTTGATAAAAACTATGGTATATCAGGGAATACGAATAAAGCACTTGAGCTTGCAAACGGTGATTTTGTCGGACTCTTCGACCACGATGATCTGCTTGAACAAGACGCTTTATACGAGGTGGTAAAAGCAATAAATAATACTGAAAAGCCTGTGGCTTTCTATACCGATGAGGATAAATATGACACAAAGGGAAAGACTTATATAGATCCTAATATGAAACCGGATTTCAATCTGGATCTGCTTAGAAGTCATAATTATATAACGCATTTTTTTGTTGTAAAAAGGTCTGTATTGGATGAAACAGGTGGCTTCAGAAGCGAGTTTGATGGAGCACAGGACTACGATATGATTCTGAGAGTCGCAGAAAAGACAGGTCCTATTATGCATATTCCAAAGGTACTATATCATTGGAGAATGCTTCCGGGATCTACAGCGCTTGATCCGGAGAGTAAAAAATATGCATATATTGCCGGACAGAAGGCAATAGAGTCTCATCTTGAAAGAAGTCATATCAGGGCAAAGGTCAGGATGCAGGAAAAACCAAACTATGGTCTGTATGAGGTGGATTATGAACCTGTAAGTAAGCCGCTGTTGTCAATAATAATACCGAATTATGAACAGCGTGATCTTCTGAAGCAATGTATTGATTCTATAGAAGAGAAGAGTACGTATAGAAATTTTGAGATAATCGTTGCTGAAAACAATAGCACTTCTCAGAAGATAAAGAGCTATTACTCTGATGTGCAAAAACAATATGATAATGTAAGAATTGTTGACCTTGGTAAAATGACATTTAATTTTTCGAGGATAAATAATCTTGCAGAAAAGGAAGCAAAAGGAGATCTGCTGCTGTTTCTCAATAATGATACTGAACTGATCAGGGAAGATTCCATTGCAAATATGGCAGGCTTTTTTGAAAGACCTGAGGTTGGAGTGGTAGGCGCAAAGCTTCTGTATGAGGATGATACTGTTCAGCACGCCGGAGTAGTTATAGGCTTTGGAGGCTTCGCAGGACATATTAATACAGGTATAGATAAGGATCAACCGGGCTATATGATGAGAGCGCTATTAAATTGTGATTACAGTGCAGTGACCGGCGCCTGCCTGATGACTCGCAGGAGCCTGTTTGAGTCATTGGGCGGATTTGACGAGGCATTCAGAGTGTCATGCAACGATATTGACTATTGTATGAAGGTAAGAAGAAAAAACCTGCTTGTAGTCTATAATGCGTTTTCAATCTGGCATCATTATGAATCAAAGTCCAGAGGCTATGAGGATGACCCTGAGAAGATAAGGAGATTCGAGGGTGAGATAAAAACCTTTCAGGAAAGGTATGAAAAGGAGCTTTCAGAAGGTGATCCCTACTATAATCCGAATTTCAATATTAACTATGGACCTTTTCAGCTAGGATAGGATAGGGGTAAGGGTGTAGGGTATAGAAACCAGTCCCTCGCTCCTACCCCCTACCTCCCTCACCACAGGACAAACAAATGAAAAAAGACATAGCCTGGAACACGTTTGGAAATATTTTTTACGGCTTCTGCACCTGGGTCATCACTATAATAGTGGTCAGGATGGGATCATTTACAGATGCCGGATATCTGTCGCTGGCAATGACGACCAGCAGCACATATAATGCGATCGCCCTGTTCGCGATGAGAAACTATCAGATAACAGATCTGACACATGTCTATTCAGACGGACAGTATGTATCGAGCAGGATACTGAGCTGTATAGCGGCCTATGCTTTCCTTGCTGTAGCGGCAGCCTTGAGCGGATCACTCTATCAGGCCATATGCATAATAGCCTTCATGCCGGTGCGCCTGTCGGAGGCCTTTTCAGATGTTTATCATGGTATTGACCAGCTGCATGACAGGTATGATCTGATAGGGAAATCATTTGCCATAAGAGGCGCAGCAGTCATAGTCATCTTTATAGCGGGAATGGCGGCAACGGATGACCTGGCTCTGACACTTGCACTCATCTCCCTCGCAACCTTTTCCATATCCATCCTCTGGGATCAGAGGATCACTTCAAGGATCACAGCAATAAGGCTTCGCCTTCGCGACTCACGACTGATTTCCCTGTATCTGAGCTGTCTGCCTCTAATGCTATTCACCTTTTTCATGGGAATGCAGATGATGTACGCAAAGACAGTGCTTTCTCAGATGGCCGGGGTCACAAAGCAGGGAATCTACGCTTCGATCTCGAATCCGACCTATGCGGTCCAGGTCTTTGGTCAGGCCTTATTCGCACCTTTTCTTCCAGCGCTTGCCAGGTGCATAAGGACAGGAGACCATAAGGGCTTCAGAGGCAGCCTGCTTAAGGTGACAGGAATCCTTGCCGGATTTCTGGCGCTTGTGCTGCTTGCCTCCGCCCTGCTTGGCAGATGGGTGCTAATGCTGTTTTTCGGGAAAAAGATTCTCACATACTATTCACTTTTTATACCGGTGGTCCTTGTCGTTATAATAAACACATTTGTCTACTGGTTCCAGGGAGTTCTGGTGGCCCTCAGGAAAAATATAAGCCTTGCCGTTGGAATGACCGTGGATTTTGTCTTCTTTGCCTTTATAGTAAGACCTATGATAAGAGCCTTCGGAATGAACGGAGCCAGCTATGCCCAGATAGTATCACTCACCTGCTTTGTGGTCTTTGAGATAGTAATGATCCTGACAGGTGAGCAGGCTATAACCATAGAACAAGGAACCGGACAGAGAGGAGTCAGATAATGGCAGTCATAAAGCAGTATGACGAAAGAACCGGAATCATATACGTCTACGAATCATAGTCTGACTGGGAATGAGGCACTACCTTTGACGCTGAATGGGCGATGTGAAAGGTAAAGGTAAACGGAAAGTGCTGAGATCATTTACTGCATATAGAACAAAGTTTTGACGCTTACAGAGTGATGTGATAAGATTATCATTAATAAAAGCCTTAGTAGCAGTATGTAGCCAGGAGCTCAACGAAAGCGAAGGTAGTGATAATAAATATCTGACCAGACGGGGAGAGGTCGTCTGGTTGGCGGAGCATACGTTTTTTATATAAATTGGAAAAGATTCCTTTCATTCGGTAATTCAGTGCGGAGTATTCAAAAATAATATAAGAAGTGTTTTTGTTGATAGATGAAGAGGATAGCAACACATGATAAATGGAATTGATTCACCATATAAGGGAAGCGGAGGACTTACAAGGGAACAGTTTCTCTTTCACGAGACCAGAGTGGTGGCAAGGTTAATGACAGATGAAAATCTGAGCGACCAGGAGATTATTGATAGAGTGGTCTCGGAGAATCTCTTCCAATTTCCAACAGAGCGTATGATCAGGAATCTTGCAGGAGTCTGTGTAAAGAGACTTCATTGCCTTGATGATAATTATACATATGCATCTCTATATGGGGTAGAGAGAATGGTTAATTGCGATATAAAGACATCGGATGTTACATTGAGAGGAATATCAGTAGAAGAAGCAATAAAATCCCTAATTTCATATGCCGTAGGGTGTATGTTTGGTCGTTATTCTCTTGATGTACCAGGACTTGCATATGCAGGATGGACATGGGACGATACTAAGTATGTTACTTTCAAACCTGAAGAAGATGCAATCATTCCTATTTGTGATGATGAATATTTTAATGATGACATTGTTGGTAGATTCATTCAATTTGTAGAGATTGTTTACGGAAAACAGACACTAGAAGAAAACCTGCAGTTTATAGCTGATGCATTAGGTGGTAAGGGTTCGTCGAGAGAAGTAATCCGTAACTATTTCATAAATGATTTTTATGCTGATCATGTGAAAATATATCAAAAGAGGCCAATTTATTGGCTATTTGATTCTGGTAAGAAGAATGGCTTCAAGTGTTTGATTTATATGCATCGTTATCAGCCTGATACTATTGCGCGTATTCGAACTGATTATGTTCATGAACAGCAGGCACGTTATAGGACAGCTATCGAAGAGACTGAAAAGAGACTAGAGAGCACAACAGGCTCTGATAAGGTTAAGTTGACAAAGAAGCTTAATACTTTAAAAGCTCAGGACGATGAGATTCACGCTTACGAAGAGAAGATTCACCACCTTGCAGACCAAATGATAAGTATAGATCTGGATGATGGTGTAAAGCATAACTATGAAATATTTAAAGATGTATTAGCCAAGATAAAGTAAGGAGGAGACATCATGCAAAAGCTTACAATAACGAATTTAGGACCAATTAAAGATTGCACTATAGTCGTAAAAGATTTCATGGTGTTTACAGGCCCTCAGGCATCAGGAAAGAGTACGATTGCGAAAAGCATTTTCTTTTTCAACAATCTTAAGAATATTCTTTTTGCAATGTATCAGAAACAACTGGCTAATAAGCCTCTGTTTGAGATTGGTACATTGGAAGATTATTTTACTAAGGAAGTACAGAGAGCGTTTTTACAGTCATTTGGTGTTAACATTGATACAAATGCTTATGGCACGGTAACTTATGAGTATGATAATTCATCAACTGTAGTAATCAATATTGAGCCGGCAGCAGACGAATTATCTGTTGTAGTTGCATTTGATGATTATTTAAAATCTAAGCTGACTGCCCTTTCTGAATTATTAAAGTCAAATGATAGAAAAGATGTTGAAAAGATAAGAGATTTTATTTATAAGGAAATGTTTGCGTCTGATCTGGATGTTGTATATATTCCGGCTGGCCGAAGCCTTCTTACCATGCTGAGTTCCCAGATTAACTATATATACGCGGTAATGGACGATCAGCAGAAATATGCAATTGATTACTGCACACAGACATATCTTGAAGAAGTACTGAGGATAAAAGAATTCTTCAATATGAGTCCAGATAAGCTTGCCCGCAAAGTAACAAATGAAGTTGATTATGAGATAAATCAAGCAGATGTTGATGCTGCAATAGAGCTGATGAATACAATACTTCATGGTGAATATCGTAATGTAAATGGAGTTGAGAAGTTATATTTTTCAGACGATCATTCTGTAAGGATGAACTATGCCTCATCAGGACAACAGGAAGCAGTATGGATTACCAATATTCTTTTTTATCACATGCTTGGCAGGCGTAATACTTTATTTGTTATTGAAGAGCCTGAGTCTCATCTTTTCCCAGAGACACAAAAATCTGTAGTAGAGCTGATTTCTTTGGTTAAAAATGAAAGCAATAAGGCAATCATAACTACTCATAGTCCTTACGTTCTTGGAAGTGTCAACAATTTGCTTTATGCAAATCACATTTCAGAAGGAACTAATGACGCTGAAATAGAAGCTGTGGTACCAAGATGTTTATGGCTTAATTTTGAAAAACTTGGGGCATATTTTCTTTTAGATGGAAAGGTAAAAGATATTGCAAGTCCTGAATACAATGATATCGATCATGATGTTATTGATGGAGTATCAGGCGTGTTGAATGAGACCTATGAAAAACTGATGGATATCGCGAGGGAAGATTAATGGATCTACAAAAGGAAACATATACCGGGGATATTCATCAGAAGATAATAGTCTCAGCAGAAAATGGACGTAGACATATTGCTACAAATCCATCAGGACAGTATGAGGTTCGTCATTACAGACTTGATGGTGCGCTCATCAAAAATGAGCAATGCTGCGACTTTCTTCTGATAAATGATACCGGAATGAAAGCATACTATATTGAGCTTAAGGGCTCTGATTTTTCTCACGCTGTAGAACAGGTTGAAGCAGGAGAAAAGCTTTGCAGGTCTCATCTTAAAGGATATGTTCCATACTACAGAATTGTGACCAGCAAAACCAGGACTCAGGAACTCAATTCAACGAAATTTAGAAGATTCCAACAGAGAGTTGGGGCAGATAAGATAAAGTACGGAACAAACGAGATTAAGGAGACGTTGTAAGCGGATTTATTAGCAATTGGGCAGGAATTAAATAGGAGATTCCTTGAACCATTACCAGAGTTTTACAAAAGAAGAATCATTGTATGGTATGACGAGGAGAAAGAATTTGCTGAGGAAATCAGCAGTCTTGAGCTTACCAACGCAAAGGTTTTGTGTCTTACCGGAAGCAATAACTTTGTGGTTAAAAAGACTCTTGCTATAGATGAACCAACACAGAATTTCTAGATTTATAATCCGATTTCCTATGAGAAGGTAGAGGATGATTGGCTTCTTGACGTGGAATTGTACAGTGAAGAGTTTAGGGCTGATCTTATTGCGATTTGGATGGATGAAATGGGAATACCGTCATCTGTAGCTTTAAGAAATCAGGTGAAGAAGTACAGCAAGTTCCTTAATGCTAAGGCCAGACGTGAAGATGTGGTTAAACTCTCTGACAGTCTTGACTCACCTATGAAGCTCCAACTTGCTGTGATGGCATCAATCGGTGAAGCTGGGCATACAGAGCCAATAGCCATTATCAAGTCAGTTTTAAAAGCTGGCTTGAACACGGATGATAATTATTTATATCAGGAGTTTGTGAAGTATGAAGCATCCGATCTCTTCTGGGGGATGGTTTCATCTATTACTGGCTACAACGATGCTGATCACAATCTTGGTAAGCTTGCAGCTCATATCATATTGACTGCAGCCAGCAGAACACTTCCTACCGCTGTGTTTGATGGATTATCAGATTATATGTCAGAGAATGGTCAGCTACAGGCTTATTGCAGCGACTTGATTTCTGATTGGATTCATAGTGATGATGCAGATTCTTATGTTTCTATTGCAGAATCAGTAGAAAATGAAATGCATCTTGAAAAGAGAGTATCAAAGCAAACTGCAGATGCATTAGCAGATACAGAGATATTACCTTGTATAAATAGAATTATACTGTCAAAGCTTATGACTGATATTTCAAATGAGATTGTAAGCTCTGAAAGTATTTTTGCAATTGCAGAGAAACGTCGAGCTATGGTGTGGTTTGATGAGTATAAGGATTATTATACCGGTATTGTTGCTCTTGCAAAGATGAATTAATTCTATAAAGAGCATGCCGCAGGGTTCCATATTGTGGGAGCTAAGAAGATTTGGGATGCTTACACTAAGGAATACTATAAGATGGATACTTACTATCGTGAGTTCCATATGAGCTATGAGAACAGTAAGAAAACTTATGGCGGTAATCTTCAGGATCTTTTTACTGCAGTATGCGATAAGGTTGAGAGACTTTATACCAACTGGTATTTGGATGGACTTGGACATAACTGGTCTGAGGAAGTTGCAGCTGATTTAGAGAAGCAAGGTTTTATTGAAGGTATTGAAAGACAGGAAAATTTCTATGATCGCAAGATTAAGAATGCGGATAATAGAGTTTATGTCATTATTTCTGATGCAATGAGATATGAAGTTGCGGTTTCTCTTTCAGAAGAGATAAGCCGAGATATGCAGGGCAAGGTCAACCTGTCTAGTATGCAGGGTATTTTCCCTACTATTACGAAGTTTGGTATGGCTGCGTTACTTCCTCACAGAGAGATAAATGTTGAGTTAAAAAATGATCAGCTAAAGGTATTAAATGATGGTCAGTCCACAGACAGTACTTATCGTGAGAAATTATTACAGCAGGTTAATTCAGAGAGTATCGTGCTTAAGGCTACAGATCTTGTCGCAATGAAAAGAAGCGAGCGTTCTGATTTAGTTAATGGCAAAGAGGTAGTATATATTTATCACGATACTATTGATGAGACAAGCCATACGTCAGAGGAGAAGGTTTTTAACGCATGTGAAGAGACTATTGATGAAATTAAGAACCTTATAAAAATCATTGTTAATGATTTTAGTGGTGTAAATATCATGATTACTTCTGATCATGGATTCTTATATACATATAGTCCGCTTACAGAGGAATCCAAGACTGATAAGTCTGATTTTTCTCACAGGATTATTGAGTATGGCAGACGTTTTGCTATTTTGACAAAGGGAGAAGATCCTGATTTCTTACTTCCGGTAAATCTTTTATCTGGAAGAACTGATTATGCAGGATATGCTCCAAGAGGCAGCATACGAATCAAGACAAGTGCAGGTTCAGGAATGAATTTTGTGCATGGAGGTATCAGCTTACAGGAAATGTGTGTGCCTCTTATTGAGTACAAGCATCTTCGCAATAGCTCTAAAGAATACCAAAGAAATAAGGAAAAGTATGATACCAAGCCTGTAGAAGTAAATCTTCTTTCAGCAAACCATAAGATTAGCAATATGATCTTTTCTCTTAACTTCTATCAGAAGGAAGCGGTTGGCTTAAATAGGGAAAAGTGTATTTATAATGCATACTTTGTGGATGCTACTGGCAAGAAGATTTCTGATGTGCAGAAGATTATTGCTGATAAGACTACGGAAGATATTCAGGCACGTACATTTAGATGTAACTTTAGTCTTAAATCACAGGCTTATGATAGTAAAGAACTTTACTATCTGATTATAGAAAAGGAAGATAGTACAGATCTTCCGGAAAGAATTGAATTCCAAATTGATATAGCATTTGCTGCAGATGATTTTGGGTTCTTTGGTTAAGGAGAGATATGACAATAAAATCAATAGATGTTGTTATATACACTGCATGGTTTGTATTGCCGGGGTACATAATAACAAGAATCATTAATACTTTGTGTCCGGGACGAAAAATATCTGATTCAATCAATTTACTAAAGTGTATAGGTTATAGCTTAATTGATATAGCATTATGGAGTTGGCTTTACAAAATATGTATTGATTGTAACCAAAAGGCATGGTGGTTTTATTTGCTACTTACAGGTGTTGTTGTATTAACAAGCACTATAACTGGATTAGCAATAGGTTTAATTAGATATTGTGGATTTTTTAGATGGCTTGTTTTGAAAGTTTTTAAAATTCAAATTGAAAAGCCTATTCCAACAGCTTGGGATAATATATTTTCATCTAGAAAATTTGGATGCTGGGTAATTGTAACATTAGGAAATGGAAAATATATTGGAGGGCGATTTTCTGCGAATTCGCATGCTTCGTCAGATCAAGATTATAGAGATCTGTATTTAGAAGAGACATATGAAGTTGATGAAAATGGATGGATAAAAACACCTAATACAGAAGGTGTATGGATTTCTCCAGATGAGATAAAGAAAATTGAATTTATAGGAGATGGAAATAATGAGTGATAATAAGCAAAATAAAAACAATGAAAGTTTTAAGAAATTTAGTTATCAACCTACAGAGCAAAGAAGTTATCAGCCAACTAATAGTAGTACAAGTAATAGGCCACCTGAACCACCAAAAGTAAAAAGTGCCGAAAAGTAAGAAGGATAATAAAAGATAAAGTATTCACAGAAGTATAAGTGATTTTGTGATTAAGGAGAGATATTAAAATGGGTTTTATGGATGCATTTAGCAGGAAAGCTGATGATGTAGCTCCGGAGGAAACTAAGGTTGATACTGAAGCTTCTCAAGGCAGTAATAGAGAAGAATTAAATAAAAAGCTCAGGCAGACTTTCGACGGGAAAATCGTCCGTAAAGACCTGACAAAACATATTAAAGAGGGCGCAAATGTTCCAATCTATGTATTGGAATATTTGCTAGGTCAGTATTGTAATTCTGATGATGAAGCAATCATAAATCGTGGAGTTGAGACAGTTAAGAGTATTTTGTCTAATAACTATGTGCGCCCTGATGAGGCTCAGAAGGTACTTTCTTTGCTTCGTCAAAAGGGGCTCATACAGTAATTGATATGATTACAGTTGAGCTTAATATGAAGCTAGATATGTATGAGGCGTCATTCTCTAATTTAGGACTTACTAGAATTCCAATCTCAGAGGAATATCCTGAGCAGTACGACAGACTTCTTTGCGGAGGCATTTGGTGTATTGTTCAGCTTGAGTATGGTGCTGATGGCTCGGATGATTTTGGTATTGTCGATATGGATGGAGCGGAGCTTAGATCCAAGAAATCTAAGCAGAAGGATTTATCTCCAGTATCTATCACAAAACTTACTCCGATTCAGATGCCAAACGTTGATATGGATCAGCTGAAAGCAGGAAGAAAAGAATTTACAAAGGATGAATGGTTGGATATCCTTCTTTGCTCTACTGGTATGGAGCCAGATGAGTTTTCATACAGAGAGAAGTGGTTGCTTCTTACAAGAATGCTTCCACTTGTAGAGAATAACTTTAACCTTTGTGAGCTTGGGCCAAGAAGCACAGGAAATCACATCTGTATAAGGAGATTTCTCCAAACAGTATTCTTGTTTCAGGAGGCCAGACCACAGTAGCTAATCTTTTCTATAACATGGGTCGTAAGACTATGGGATTAGTTGGGCTTTGGGATGTTGTGGCATTTGATGAGGTTGCAGGTATCAACTTCAAGGATAAAGACGGAATCCAGATTATGAAGGATTACATGGCTTCCGGATCATTTGTCAGAGGCAAGGAAGAAAAGGCTGCTTCTGCATCTATGGTATTCGTAGGAAATATTAATCAGAGTGTAGATGTGCTTTTGAAGACATCAAGCCTATTTGATCCATTTCCTCCTGAGATGGGAACAGATACAGCATTTCTCGATAGAATACATTGTTATAATCCAGGTTGGAAGATTCCGAAGTTTAGACCGGAACATTTTACAGATGATTATGGCTTTATCACTGATTATCTTGCTGGCTTTATCCGCGAGCTTAGAAAAGAGCAGTTTGGTGATGCAATAGATAATGTCAAACGGCAAATTATTAGCGGAGGAAACGGCGTGTTATTTTCGACGATTTCTCCGCTCAACGGCATTTTATTTTCGGTGACGGCACAATCTTGGCGTAAGAAACGGCA
>NZ_JBQHVU010000019.1:0-50652 GCF_052064335.1 Candidatus Weimeria sp. HCP3S3_B5
ATATTTTTATCAGTTTCTGCTGACCATATAATATGGGGAATGGAAGTGGGAAGAGGTGAGAGGTGCGAGGTGTGAGGTACGAGGGCTACTGTTCACACCCCATTTTATCCCTAGGATTTCAGATCATCATAACCATATTTTTATCAGTTTCTGCTGGCCATATAATATGGGAATGGAAGTGGGAAGAGGTGCGAGGTGTGAGGTGTGGGGTACGAGGGCTACTGTTCACACCCCATTTTATCCCTCGCCCCTCAGACCTCTAACCTCTCACCTCTAACCTCAGACCTCCCCCTTGACGTAGGCCGGCAATTGTGATAGAGTATTCCCGGCAAAGACAATTGTATTTCATGGAAAGACAGGTCAGGGAGGTTTGATGACCGAGGAAAACTACTACGTCCTGAAGGAAAAGGCAGTTCCGGAGGTACTTTTAAGGGTTGAGAAGGCCAAGAGGCTTTTGGAATCCGGCAAATGTCTTTCTGCATCAGATGCAGCGGAAAAGGCCGGCATCTCCAGGTCGAGCTTTTACAAGTATAAGGATGAGATATTTAAGTACAGTAAGAGACGGCGGGGAAGAAGGCTCACGGTCATAATCAGGACTCTTGATGAGCCGGGGATCCTTTCAAGGATCCTTGCGATAATCGCTGATCTCGGGGCCAATATACTTACCATCCATCAGGCGGTCCCGGTAAACGGAGTTGCGGCGATCACGCTTTCTATAGATATTCCGATGAAAATGGATATTTCCGTGATTACTGAGAGGATTGAGAAAACAGCCGGTGTTTCCTATGCGAAGATACTTGCTGAGGAGCCGGCCCAGGACTGATGATCCAAAGAAACAGGTTTTGCTTACACTTGGTTGTAGAAAGAAAGGATGACAGATGAAAGCAGCTATAATGGGTTTTGGAACCATTGGAAGCGGCGTCGCGAAGACACTTGAGGTTAATCGCGATATTATTGCAGAAAGAGTCGGAGAGCCTATCGAACTGGCTAAGGTTCTTGATATCCGCGATTTTGAGGGCGAAAAGATAGCGCCTCTTATCGTTCATGATTATATGGATATAGTAAATGATCCACAGATCCGTATCGTTGTCGAGACAATGGGCGGAGTAGAGCCGGCATATACATTTGTAAAGGCAATGCTTATGGCAGGTAAGCATGTGACTACATCAAACAAGGCCCTGGTGGCTGATAAGGGAGCAGAGCTTATAGAGATAGCAAGAGAGCATAATGTAAACTTCATGTTCGAGGCATCTGTAGGCGGCGGTATCCCTATTATAAGGACTATAAACTCCTGCCTGACAGGAGACGTGGTCGAGTATATGGCCGGGATCGTAAATGGAACGACCAACTATATGATGACAGAGATGACTGAAAAGGGAGCCGATTTCGATGAGGTTCTGGCGATGGCTCAGGAGAAGGGCTATGCCGAGAAGGATCCTACAGCTGATATAGAGGGCTACGATGCCTGCAGGAAGATAGCAATCCTTACATCTCTTGTAGCCGGAGCTCAGGTGGATTACAAGGATATTCCTACAGAGGGCATAACCTCTATCACAAAGGAAGATATGAAATACGCTTCAGCTCTTGGGCGCAAGATAAAGCTGCTTGCGACAAGCACAGAGTCAGGAGACAGTTATGCCTGCCGTGTGGCGCCTTTCCTTCTTGCACCGGATAGTCCGCTTTACAGCGTGGACGGAGTTTTCAATGCAGTGCTTGTCCATGGAAATATATTAGGAGACGGAATGTTCTACGGCTCAGGAGCCGGATCGCTTCCTACGGCATCGGCTGTGGTATCTGATATGGTAGAGATAGCTAAGAACATAGATCATAATATCCCTCTTGAGTGGAAGCAAGAGAAGCTTGTTCTTGCTGATCCAGGGGATGATGAATATCGCTTCTTCGTCCGTACCATGGACGATCAGGGAGTGATCGAGGCAGCATTCGGAGAGGTCAGCTATATAGACAGCGATTTCGTACCGGGAGAGGTTGGCTTCGTAACGAAGAAGATAAAGCAGGCTGATTTTGACAGGGCAAGAAAGAATCTGCCGGGCTTTGTTAATAGTATTAGATTTGCATAGGAGACACAATGTTAATAGTCAAGAAGTTTGGTGGTACTTCGGTAGCGAACAAGGAGAGGATTTTCAATGTTGCTTCGCGCTGTATCGAGGACTACAAAAAAGGAAACAAGGTAGTGGTGGTGCTCTCTGCAATGGGAGATACCACGGATGATCTGATCGCAATGGCAAAGGATATAAATCCGGATCCCCCAAAGAGAGAAATGGATGCGCTTCTTTCCACAGGAGAACAGGTGTCAGTTGCACTTATGGCAATGGCAATGGCTTCCCTTGGAGTTCCAGCAGTATCTTTAAATGCCTTTCAGGTAGCCATGCATACGACTCATCATCATATGAATTCGAGGTTCAAGAAGGTAGATACAGACAGGATAAACGCAGAGCTTGATCAGGGAAAGGTCGTAATCGTGACCGGCTTCCAGGGGGTCAACAGATATGATGATGTAACAACACTTGGAAGAGGAGGCTCAGATACTACAGCAGTTGCCCTTGCTGCAGTCCTTGGAGCCGACGCCTGCGAGATCTATACAGATGTCGACGGAGTATATACAGCAGATCCGCGCATAGTTCCGAATGCGAAAAAGCTCAAGGAGGTCTCCTATGATGAGATGCTTGAGCTTGCTACACTTGGAGCTCAGGTGCTGCATAACAGATCTGTAGAAATGGCAAAGAAGTATAACGTGCCTCTCGTGGTACGTTCAAGTCTTACAAAGGCAGAGGGTACTGTCGTTAAGGAGGTAACAAAAGTGGAAAGCATGCTGGTAAGCGGAGTTGCAGTAGATAAGGATGCAGACCGTATCGCTCTTATAGGATTAAAGAATGAGCCGGGTATCGCATTCAAGGTATTTGATCTTCTCGCAAAGAAGAATATAAATGTAGATATGATCCTCCAGTCTATCGGCCGTGAGGACACGAAGGATATTTCGTTTACTGTAGATGATTCACAGGCTAAGGAGGCTGTCGATCTGTTAAAGGAGAATCAGGACCGTCTGACCTTCCAGAAGCTTGTTGAGGAGGAAAACGTTGCCAAGCTTTCTATAGTAGGAGCAGGAATGCAGTCCAATGCAGGGGTTGCGGCAAAGATGTTCGAGGCGCTCTATGACGTTGGAGTAAACATCCGTATGATCTCTACCTCAGAGATCAGGATCACAGTTCTTATAGATATCGATGATGTGAAGGTTGCTATGAGAGCAGTTCACGATAAGTTTATCGATGATGACAATAACTGATCATTGCTGGTTCAATACTGTTTCAATGTAAATTAGAAAATCGGGACCTTTGGTCCTGATTTTTTTGTAATAATTACCCGAACCGTTAAGAAGTGTTTATGAATGGTTTTAATGCTGTTAAAAAAAGACAAAAATATATTGAACGTATATACGTGTAATAGTAATTTTTCACAAAAATGAAGTCTCGAAATTGTTCAAAATATACAAAAATTTCATTTGACTTTATTTTTTCGTTGTATTAAAATTCGTTCGGAATTGAGAGTATGTGAAAGGAAGTGAGCGCTTTTGAATACGCTTGTTACTTCGCTGAAGGAAGACCTTAATGTAAGGACGGTCTTTAAGATACCTCTGTTCGGAGGTATTCCAGTTTATGAATCTGTGGTACTCACATGGATCATAATGGCGGCAGTCCTTGTCATATGTCTTCTGCTCACGAGGAACTTAAGCGTGGAACACCCGAGAAAGAGACAGCTGCTGCTTGAGAGCGGCGTCGAGAAGCTGTTTGACTTCTTCGGAGAGACAATCGGAGAGAAGGGAAAGCGGTATGTCCCTTACCTGCTGTCGGTTCTTATATACATAGCTATATCGAACCTGATCGGCATAATAGGGTTCAAACCGCCTACAAAGGACATGAATGTCACGATCGCCCTTTCCCTTATGAGCATTATCCTGATAGAGGCGAGCGGGGTTGTCGAAAAGGGACCAAAGAGGTTCCTTCACAGCTTCGCAGAGCCTATGCCGGTGATTACGCCTATAAATATCCTGGAGATATTTATCAGGCCACTGTCACTGTGTATGCGACTTTTCGGAAATGTGCTCGGATCCTTTGTTATAATGGAGCTTTTAAAGCTTGTGGTCCCGGTAGTGGTCCCGGCGCTTGCTTCGTTGTACTTTGATATCTTCGATGGCCTGATCCAGGCTTATGTATTTGTATTTCTTACATCTCTGTTTATCAGAGAATCTGTTGAATGATTTTAGGAGGAAAATAAAATGACAGCATCATTATTCGTAGCAATCGGAGCCGGAATCGCAGTTCTTACAGGTATCGGCGCAGGACTTGGAATCGGTAAGGCAACAGCAAGTGCAGTTGATGCGATAGCAAGACAGCCGGAGGCAAGCGGAAAGATCCAGAGCTCACTTCTCTTAGGATGCGCTCTTGCAGAGGCAACAGCTATTTACGGATTCGTTATCTCACTGCTTATAATCCTGTTCCTGAAATAATAGGAGGCGCCTATGCTTTCGATCAATTTCTTTAACATCCTGTTTACGATAGTAAACGTACTGATCATATACTGGATCCTTGACAAGTTCCTTTTCAAGCGTGTGATGAAGGTCATAAGCGAGAGAAAGGACGACATAAAGGAAAAGTATGATGAGGCAGAACGCCGCGAGCAGGATGCTGAAAAAGAAAAAAAGAAATACATGCAAAAGCAGGATGCAGCAGAACAAGAAGCGGCTAAGATCATAAGAGAGGCCCGCCTTGAGGCAGATAAGATCCATGACAGGAGGATAAAGGAGGCCTCAGTCGAGGCAGACCATATCAGAGATAAGGCAAGAATAGACGCTAAGGATATCAAGGAGAGAAATCTCGCTGAGAGCCGTGAGGCCATAAGCGCTCTTGCCATGATGGCTGCTAAGAGGATCCTGGAGAACGGCGGTGAGAGCGATGCAGCAGGAAAGAATTCGTAATAATGCTATTGTCCTTTCACAGCTTTCGATCGACAAGGAAGAGATCCTTGAATATCTGCGCGAGACTGATTCACTGAATGAGTATCAGAGCTTTATGAAAAGCCCGGTGATTCCAAGCAGGGTTAAGGAGGATGTCGAGAGACAGATCTCAAAGAAGGCAGGCCGTTCAAAGCTATTTACGGACTTTCTTATAGTAATGATAAGAAATCATAATGAAGGCCTACTTGCGGATATTATCCGTGAATACATACGGATAGAGGATCAGAAGGCTGGTTTTCTTGATGCCGAGCTTTGCTATGCAAAAGAAGAGGATATTGTCTCAGGTGAGAAAAAGGCTAAGAAGGAGCTTATGGAGCTTTTCCCGGGAAAGCAGTTCCGTTTCTGCCTAATGCCTGATCCCTCACTAATAGGAGGCTATATCGTAAGATGTAATGGCTATGAGATAGACCACAGCTACAAAGGACAGTTGAAACAATTGGAAGATAGAATTAACGGGAGGTGAAGATCATGGCAGCAATCAGCGCTACCGATATTATCTCCATCATCAAGAGTGAAATAGAGAATTTTGATGCTGATTTCCAGGCTAAGGAGACAGGGTCTGTCATAAGTGTCGGAGACGGAATAGCCAGGATATATGGTATCGATCATGCCCAGTATGGTGAGATAGTGGTCTTTGATAACGGTGTCAAGGCGATGGTCCTTGATATCAAGGAACACGAGATCGGCGTGATCCTGTTCGGACGCGACAGCGGCATCCATGAGGGAAGCCGGGTGGCTCGTACAGGCAAGAGAGCCGGAATCCCTACTGGAGACGCGTTTCTTGGAAGGGTTATAAATGCCCTTGGAGAACCTATTGACGGAGAGGGAGAGATAAAGGAGGACGAATACCGTCCGATCGAGCATGAGGCTCCTGGTATCATAGACAGAAAGTCTGTTGACACTCCACTTGAGACAGGAATCCTCTCGATCGACTCCATGTTTCCAATAGGACGTGGACAGCGTGAGCTTATAATCGGAGACAGACAGACAGGAAAGACCTCGATCGCTACTGACACTATGATCAACCAGAAGGGCAAAGGGGTCATCTGTATCTATGCAGCAATAGGTCAGAAGGCATCTACGATCGCAAGAGTTGTAAACAACTTAAGAAAATGTGACGCGATGGATTATACCGTTGTCGTTGCCGCTACAGCGTCTGATCCTGTTGCCTGCCAGTACATAGCTCCTTATGCAGCCACCTCTATGGCAGAGCATTTCATGGATCAGGGAAAGGACGTGCTGATCATCTATGATGATCTTTCCAAGCACGCAGTTGCCTACCGTGCAATCTCGCTTCTCTTAGGCAGGTCTCCGGGACGTGAGGCTTATCCGGGAGATGTCTTCTATCTTCATTCAAGACTTCTCGAGAGATGTGCAAAGCTTTCAGACGAAAAGGGAGGCGGATCCATAACGGCCCTTCCTATAATAGAGACTCAGGACGGCGATGTATCGGCATATATTCCTACAAATGTCATTTCGATCACAGATGGACAGATCTTCCTCGAGACCAGGCTCTTCTTTGAGGGCCAGCGTCCTGCGGTAAATGTAGGACTTTCGGTATCCCGTGTCGGCGGAGCCGCTCAGACAAAGGCCATGAAGAAGGCCAGTGGTACCATAAGAATCGATCTTGCGCAGTACAGGGAGCTTGAGGTATTCACCCAGTTCTCATCAGACCTTGATGACAACACCAAGGCACAGCTGGCTCATGGTAATGCACTTATGGAGCTTTTAAAGCAGCCTCTAAATCATCCTCTTTCAATGGCGGATGAGGTCATCACATTAGTGCTTGCTCAGGAGAAGTTCTTCGATGATGTCGAAAAGAAGGATGTCAAGAAGCTGCAGCAGGATGTGATTTTTGCTGTAAGGGATAATGCCGCTGACGCCTACAATACTCTTGCTGAAAAGAAAGAGCTTACCGATGATATAAGGAAGCGGATAATTGATGCCGCAAACGCATATAAAGCATCGAGGTGATAGCTGATGCCTTCAACCAAGGAAATCAAGGAGAGGATATCAAGCGTGCGTGATACATTAAAGATCACCAACGCCATGTATCTGATCTCCTCATCAAAGCTGAAAAAGGCTAAAAAATCGCTGGCTGATACAGAGCCCTTCTTCTATTCTCTTCAGAGTGCGGTTACACGAATGCTTCGTCACGCTCCGGATATGAAGAGTCCGTTCTTCTATGATAATGAAGATAAGGATGATACAGACAAGAAGGCCGGTATTCTGGTCGTTACAGCAGATAAGGGACTGGCAGGAGCCTATAATCACAATGTCATAAAGATCATGGACCAGGAGCTTTTGAAGTACAAGGATTCAAGGGTATACTGCATGGGACAGATCGGAGAACATTATCTCGAGTCCCGTGGAGTCGAGATCGACAAAGAATTCAACTATGTCGTGCAGGATCCTAATCTTTCAAGAGCCAGAAGGATAACAGAGCAGCTCGTAGATGATTATCTTGAGCACAGGGTAGATAAGATCATTATGATCTATACCAGAATGGAAAATGCTCTGACTGAGACAACTGAGGTCAGGCAGCTTCTTCCTCTGAGGAGGGAAAGCTTCATCGATCCAAATGCGGCTCGTATCATGGCTGACGTTCCGGTAGAGACGATTAAATTCGTTCCGTCGCCGGAGGATGTGATGAGAAGGATAGCTCCTGAATACGTGACAGGCTTCGTATATGGAGCTTTAGTCGAGTCCTTCTGCTGCGAGCAGAATGCCAGAATGACAGCTATGCAGGCTGCTACTGATGCGGGCGATGAGATGCTTAAGTCACTAAGCACTGAGTATAACCGCGCCAGACAGGCAGCCATAACCCAGGAGATAACAGAGATAGTTGCAGGAGCAAGAGCCCAGGCTGAAAGCAGATAGCCCTTTGCCAGCACATGGATCTCTGATCCCTAAAGGAGAATAACATGACAGGAAAAATAATACAGGTTTCAGGACCGGTGGTGGATGTGGTTTTTGACAGCGAGTCGCTGCCGCCGATCCGCGAGGCTCTGTCAGTAGATAATAATGGTAAAAAGTGCATAATGGAGGTTGCCTCCCATCAGGGTAACCATATAGTCCGTTGTATTATGCTCTCGGCCTCTGAGGGTCTTTCAAGAGATATGGAGGTCACAGATACTGGAAGTGGCATAAAGACTCCTGTCGGAGAAAAGACACTTGGAAGACTCTTTAATGTACTAGGAGAGACAATAGACGACGGCGATCAGATCAAGGATGCTCCTTGCTGGGAGACTCACAGACAGCCGCCTGCATTCGAGGATCAGAAGCCGGCAACAGAGATGCTTGAGACAGGTATCAAGGTCATCGATCTTCTTGCGCCATACGCTAAGGGTGGAAAGATAGGACTTTTCGGAGGAGCTGGTGTAGGAAAGACAGTCCTCATTCAGGAGCTTATCTCCAATGTCGCAACAGAGCATGGCGGATATTCGATCTTCACCGGAGTAGGAGAGCGTTCCCGTGAGGGAAATGACCTCTGGACAGAAATGAAGGCAAGCGGAGTCCTTGAGAAGACTGCCTTAGTCTTCGGCCAGATGAATGAACCGCCTGGAGCACGTATGAGGGTCGCAGAGACCGGTCTTACAATGGCTGAGTATTTCCGTGACCATGATAATAAGGATGTGCTTCTTTTCATAGATAATATTTTCCGTTTCACTCAGGCAGGATCCGAGGTGTCGGCTCTTCTTGGCCGTATGCCTTCAGCAGTAGGATATCAGCCTACACTTGCTAATGAAATGGGTGAGCTGCAGGAGAGGATCGCTTCTACAAAGAACGGTTCTGTAACCTCTGTTCAGGCAGTATATGTGCCGGCCGATGACCTGACAGACCCGGCACCTGCGACGACATTCACACATCTGGATGCGACCACCGTTCTTTCAAGAAAGATAGTTGAACAGGGAATCTATCCGGCTGTAGATCCGTTAGGATCCACATCACGTATCCTTGAGGCCGATGTGGTCGGTGAGGAGCATTACGAGACAGCCAGAAGAGTTCAGGCTATACTCCAGAAGTATAATGAGCTGCAGGATATCATTTCCATTCTGGGAATGGAGGAGCTGTCTGATGAGGATAAGACTCTTGTTTACAGAGCGCGTAAGATCCAGAGATTCCTCTCACAGCCTTTCCATGTGGCAGAGCAGTTCACCGGTGTACCGGGAGTCTATGTGCCTGTAGAGGAGACCATAAAGAGCTTCAAGGCTATACTTGATGGTGAGATGGATGACTATCCTGAGAATGCATTCTTTAACGTCGGAACGATTGAGGATGTAAAGAAAAAGGCCAGGGCCCAGGAGGACTGAAATGTTCTATCTTAAGGTAATTGCCGCCGACAAGACCTTCTACGCCGGCTTTGCTGATTCGGTAAATTTCCAGTCTCATGACGGAAGGGAGCAGATCCTTTCCCATCATGAGAATATGGTTATTGCATTAAATGAAGGAGAAATAGAGATCACTCCTGCTCTTAACGCCGGAAACGGCGCTGATATAAGCAAGGGCCAGGTAATAACCGGTCTTGCCGGCATAGGCTTCGCCGAGGTCATAAATAACCGTGTGACTATCATTGTAGAGTCATGCGAAAGACCTGAGGAGATCGACGTGCGTCGTGCCAGGGAGGCAGAGGAACGCGCCAGGGAGAAGCTGCGTCAGAAGCAGAGTATTCAGGAGTATTACCATTCGAGAGCTTCGCTCGCGAGAGCGATGGCAAGGCTGGCAGCAGCGAAGAAGAAGGGTGAGGGATGAGGGCCTGACCCCTATCCCCAAACCCCTAAATATGATATAATCTTTCCATCACCAAAATCCCGTCTATAGAAAGGAAACATGATGGAAAAGAAAGAAAAGAAAAGCTCTTTTACCGGGCAGCTCGGTTTTGTTCTTGCAGCGGCCGGCAGCGCTGTCGGTGTGGGAAATCTATGGAGATTTCCATATCTTGCGGCAAAGGACGGGGGAGGATTATTCCTCATTATCTATCTTATTTTAGTTCTAACATTTGGATTTACCCTTCTTACAAGTGATATCACGATCGGAAGAAGGACAGGGAAAAGTGCCATAGGTGCATATGAAAAGATGCGCCATAAATGGAAATTTCTAGGTGTCCTCACTTTTCTTGTACCGGTAGTGATAATGACCTATTATGCAGTAATAGGCGGATGGATCACAAAGTATATGGTTGCCTTTATTTGCGGACAGGGAGGATCAGCAGCTGAGGACGGCTATTTCCAGTCGTTTATAAGTGATCCCCTCCAGTCGGTAATCTATGCGGTCATTTTTATGGTGATCACAGCTATAATCATATACAGGGGCGTTGAAAATGGGATCGAGGCCTGCTCTAAGTTCATGATGCCTGTACTTCTGGTGCTGATAGTTTTTGTGGCTTTTTATTCACTTTTTATCAAACATGGAGATCGTACAGGCTTTAAGGGCTTTCTCGTATATATTACTCCTGATATAAAGGGACTTACGATAAAAAAATTCATGGCAGTCCTTCTTGATGCTATGAGCCAGCTCTTTTTCTCCCTTTCAGTATCAATGGGAATAATGATCACCTATGGATCCTATGTAAAAAAGGATGTCGATCTCAATAAGGCAGTAGGACAGATAGAGATCTTTGATACAGGAGTCGCTCTTCTTGCTGGAATGGCAATAATACCAGCAGTATTTACCTTTTCAGGACTTAAAGGAATGAATGCCGGTCCGGGACTAATGTTTATTTCTCTTCCAAAGGTCTTTGCCTCGATGGGAGCTGTAGGAAACGTAGTCGGTGCTGCTTTTTTCATAATGGCCTCATTTGCAACTCTTACCTCCTGCATTTCGGTGCTTGAGGCGATAGCGGCTAACTGTATGGAGGTCTTCCATACAAAAAGACATTCAACGACACTGGCACTGGGAATCATATATACGATAGCCTCGGTCGTTATAGCCTTAGGCTACAGCGTATTCTACTGTGAGATACCTCTTCCGAATGGAAGCACAGGACAGCTTCTTGACCTGATGGACTATGTTTCCAATTCAGTCATGATGCCGTTTATATCACTTCTGTCAACGATCCTGATAGGCTGGATAGTAGGACCAGACTGGATCACTGATGAGATAGAATCAAGCGGTGTGAAATTCCGCAGGAAAAAGCTCTATATAATAATGGTAAGGTTCGTCTGTCCGGTAATAATGGTTGCGCTCTTTATGCAGTCAACAGGTATTCTGGCAAGGCTATAGGTGATGCTATGAAAAGGCAGAAGCAGAATGTAGAATTCAGATATTATGAGATGCCCAAGGGGGAGTATGTCCTCCCCAAGCTTGGAGACGGATGGATCCTTGAGTATGGCGAGGGCATGAGCGAGTCAGATCTGCATTTCCATAATTATATGGAGTTGGGCTACTGCTACTACGGCGATGGGACTGTCGTGATAGAGGACAGGAAATATAACTATGGCAAGGATAACTTTACTATCATCCCTAGGAATGTGATCCATACGACCAAGTCGAGGGAGGGTCACAGGGATAAATGGGAATTCCTCTTTATCGATATTGACGGATTCGTGCAGAATGAGATGAGAGACTGCGAAATGAATCTGGACGATATAGCTGCCAATGTAAACAGCAGGGGAACCTTAAAGACCATGCGTAATCATCCCTATCTGTGCAGGATCGTACAGGATATAAT
Organism: Candidatus Weimeria sp. HCP3S3_B5; assembly: GCF_052064335.1. NCBI lineage: Bacteria > Bacillati > Bacillota > Clostridia > Lachnospirales > Lachnospiraceae > Candidatus Weimeria > Candidatus Weimeria sp. HCP3S3_B5. Next base: position 11,700 of record NZ_JBQHVU010000019.1, read on the forward strand.
AGCAGAATGCAGGAAGGATTCGCGCTATAAGAAAACAGCTCTTAAGGGCCTGCTTTATCTTCTTGTTATCGAAATACTTAGAGTAAATGAGGAAAGAGAGGACAGGGTAAGAAAAGTCGGAAAGATGAATACCTATCTGACCGATACGATAGAATTCATTGGCAAGCATTATTCCGAGGATATAAAGGTTGGAGACCTGGCTGAGATAGCCGGACTATCCGAGAGTCATTACAGGCGGATATTTGAGGAGAGCATGAATATGAAGCCGCTGGAGTATGTGAATATGGTCAGGATAGATAAGGCCTGTGATATGATAAGTCATGGAGATATGACGATGGAAGAAATTGCATATAAAGTCGGATATGTGACGCTTTCAACCTTTCACAGGAACTTTGCCAGATATACGGGAATGAGCCCGCTTCACTGGAAGAAGAGCGGTGGAAACCAGCTTGCTGAGATGAGTATTACGGCCAAAAAGGGCTGGGAGGCCTACGGGGTCAACCGCTGATAAGACAATCTAACATTGTGCATTTTTACCAAGTAAAAGTGCAAAAACGATTATTAAGCTCGAAATTGCATATTTCGGGCTTTTTTTTGTGAACACAGATCAGAGACAGACTGCTATAATCTGTATCGTAAACAAGATAAGTCGCCGTAAGGGACCGGCGAAATAAATGAAAATGACCAAAGGAGGGTTATTTTATGAAGAAGAGATTATTGTCAGTGATACTGGCCGCAACTATGACGGCAGCTCTGATGGCAGGATGCGGAGGCAATGGGTCGAAGTCCTCATCAAAGAAGTCAGCTGCAAAGGGAGTGGATACCTCAAAGGAAGGTGACCACGAGCTGTCTGTATATGCCTGGGATAAGAATTTCAATATCCCTGCTCTTGAAGCAGCAGAAAAGGCATATCAGAAAAAGGATCCTGATTTCAAGCTGAAGATCATAGAGCAGTCACAGTCCTCCGACGTTGAGGATGCTGTAACTCTTGCCGGATCATCAAATGACTACAGCGCTCTTCCAGATATAGTTCTATTCCAGGACCATTACTTCAACAGATATGTGCATGATTATCCAAAGGCATGGTCAGATGCTATAAATAAGACGAACATCAACTGGGATGATTTCGGACAGGAGAAGCTTTCCTATTCGACTATCGATGGTACTCACTATGGAGTGCCGGTGGATAACGGTACAGTGATCTTCGCATACAGGACCGATATACTGAAGGAATGCGGATACACTATCGATGATCTGACTGGAATCACATGGGATAAGTTTGATGAGATAGGAAAGAAGGTCTATCAGAAGACAGGCAAGTATCTTCTTTCGATGGACGGAGACGGAAACGATCTTCCTTATATGATGCTTCAGGCAGAGGGAGTTTCCCAGTTCAAGGATGGAAAGCCGAATTTCGTAGACAATAAGACCATGGTAGACATTATCAATGTGATAGCAAAGCTTCAGAAGGACAATGTCCTCTATCTGGCAAATGACTGGTCTGACTACACAGATCAGACTATCGTAGGAGATATGGTAGCAGGTGTAATGAACGGAAACTGGATCATCCCTACCATAGAACAGGTAAAGGACAATTCAGGAAAATGGGAGATCACTTCCATGCCTACTCTTACAGGCGCTGAAGGATATGCTTCAAACGGGGGCTCATCACTTTACATCACATCAAACTGCAAGAAGACAGATCTCGCAGCTGATTTCCTGGCATACACCTTCGGGGGTGGAGATGGTGCCAAGGAGACCTATGATGCAGCACTTACAAACGGTGGTGTGATCACTACAAACATCACCTGCGGTAAGTCAGATGTCTATACAAAGGGAGTTGCATACTTTAATGACCAGCCTATCTATCAAAAGATAGTTGAGATGGGAAGTAAGGTAAATACAGTTGAGCAGAGCGATTATCACTACATAGCACGTGAAAATGTAGCTGCAGCCATCCATAATATCATAGATGGTACCTCTGTAAAGGATGCCTTAAAGGAGGCACAGGATCAGGTTACATTCGCAATGGAAGGTAACGATCAGAAATAAGAGATATATATTTTTGGACTAGAGAGGGCGGGAAATCGGATGACCGGTTTCCCGCTTGTCTTAAAAAGGATGATCCCCGAAAGGAGGAAATCAAGTTGAATAATAAAGGTATACAGACAAAGCAGAGAGCAGCGGGATTCATGTTCCTTCTTCCGGCTACTGTCCTGATCTTTGTGATGAGCTTCTGGCCAATAGTAAGGGCATTTATCATTTCCCTGCAGACAGGCTCATCAGCAGATCTGCACTGGGCGAAGCCAGTTTTCTGGAACTATATGAGGATGTTTAAGGACAGGAAATTCCTTCTGACTATGGGAAACACCTTTCTGTATCTTATCATTCAGGTTCCTATAATGCTGATTCTGGCTATTCTTTTAGCCCAGCTGCTTAATAACAAGGATTTGAAGTTCAAGGGGCTCTTCCGTACCATGGTATTTCTGCCATGTGCGACATCTCTTGTATCATACTCACTGATTTTCAAATCACTTTTTGCCACACAGGGCCTTATAAATACTGTCCTGAGGCATCTTGGTATCATCAGTCAGAATATCAACTTCCTTGGAAATACTGGAACAGCAAGGGCAATTATCATCATAGCCCTGATCTGGAGATGGACAGGCTACAATATGGTATTCTATCTTGCAGGCCTCCAGAACATAGAATACTCAGTGTATGAGGCAGCCAAGATAGACGGAGCAAATGGCTGGAAGACCTTCTGGCATATAACGGTGCCGCTGCTAAAGCCTACTATAGTGATGACCTTTATCATGTCTATAAACGGAACCCTTCAGCTCTTTGATGAGTCAGTAAACCTGACAAAGGGAGGTCCGTCATTTACAAGTATGACAATGTCCCACTATATCTACAACAACGCATTTGGAACAGGTGTAGCAAACTTCGGATATGCTTCGGCTATGTCCTTTGTAGTATTTGTCCTTGTGGCAGTTCTTGCCGTGATCAATATGAAAGTAGGTGATACCCGTGACTAAGAAGAAAAATAAATCTGCAATTCAGAGAAGACTTATACCTACATATGTATTCCTGATCATCTGGTCTCTGATCTCGGTATTCCCGCTCTTCTGGATGATAACCGCTGCAACGAACAATACAGTAGACGTGGCTCGTGGTAAGATCTGGTTCGGGACGGAGGCTCTTAATAACTTTACCAAGCTCTTAAACTACAGCAAGGATATTTCACTCTGGGGAACCATGTGGAACTCCTTCTTCTACGCAGTATTACAGACGCTTCTCTGCCTCTTTATATGCTCGCTCGCCGGATTCGGCTTTGAACTCTATCACGACAAGATAAAGGACGGACTGTTCTCGGTTCTGCTTCTTGCAATGATGGTGCCTCAGGTTGCAACTATGATACCTCTTTTCAAGATGATATCATCCATGCACCTTCTTAACACATCAGTAGCATTCATACTTCCGGCTATCTCGACACCATTTATGATAATGATGTTCCGTCAGAATTCGAGGAATTTCCCGGTTGACATAATGGAAGCCGCAAGACTAGACGGACTCTCAGAGATAGGGATCTTCTTTCGGATGTATATGCCTGTAATGAAATCCACCTATGCTGCAGCCGCAGTTATCTGTTTCATGAATGCCTGGAATGCATATCTCTGGCCAAAGGTAGTCATGAACCAGCCTAAGGCCCAGACCATGCCTATGCTTATAGCGAATATGGCAAGCGGATATACTACAGACTATGGAATGCTTATGATGGGTGTGCTGTTCTGCTCAGTACCTACGATGATAATCTTCTTCGTGCTCCAGAAGCAGTTTGCAGAAGGAATCACAGGATCAGTAAAATAAGGAGGGATTATGTCCGGATTCAATTATGAAATAATAAAGGATCCCAGGATCTTTCAGGAAAACAGACTTCCTGCCCATTCTGACCACGAATGGTACAGGGATAAGAAAAATATAGAAACCGGCAGATCCGATCTGAAGGTCACACTGAATGGAAACTGGAGGTTTCATTATGCGGGCAACCTGTCTGCGACAATAAAGGGCTTTGAAAAAAAGGATTATGACGCCAGCGGCTGGGATTATATAACTGTACCAGGCCATATACAGATGCAGGGATACGGTTGTCCACAGTATGTCAACACTCAGTATCCATGGGACGGGCTTGAGGAGATAGAGCCCGGTCAGATCCCTGAGGAGATGAACCCTGTAGGCCAGTATATAAGGAACTTTACGCTTCCTGAGTTCATGAAGGATGGTCCTGTGATCATATCCTTCCAGGGAGCAGAGAGTGCTATAGCTGTCTGGCTCAACGGAAGCTATGTAGGCTACAGCGAGGATTCCTTCACTCCGAGTGAGTTTGACCTGACACCATTCATAGATCGTGACGGAGAGAACAGATTGGCAGTTGAGGTCTACAGATTCAGCGCAGGAAGCTGGTGCGAGGATCAGGATTTCTTCAGATTCTCAGGACTTTTCCGCGAGGTATATCTATATACATATCCGCAGGTTCATATTCGTGATATGAGGATAGTTTCTGATCTCACGGACGACTACAGGGATGGAATCCTTGATATAAGTATTGAAAGCATAGGGAAAAAGGGGACGGCTCAGCTGAGTCTTTTCGATAAGGATGGAGAGGCACTTGTGAAAAAGGAGATTCCTCTTCCGTTAGGAAAAGCAAGGCTTAATATTCCGGATGTCGATCAGTGGAGCGCTGAGGATCCGTATCTGTATACCCTATATATGGAGATAAGGGACGAAAAGGGTCAGGTATGTGAATATATCTGTGAGGAGACAGGCTTCCGCCGGTTTGAGATGAAGGATAGTATAATGTGTCTCAATGGAAAGCGGATAGTCTTCAACGGCGTCGACAGACATGAGTTTTCGGCATATAAGGGACGGGCTATAGGAGAGGATGAGATCTATAAGGATCTGATCACCATGAAGAGAAACAATATAAATGCCGTCCGTACCAGTCATTATCCTAATCAGACCTTATTCTACAGGCTATGTGATGAGCTGGGACTATATGTGATAGATGAGACCAACCTGGAGTGTCACGGAGTCTGGGATCATTTAGAAAGAGGCGGGGAGGATATCTCCTATGCTCTTCCGGGAAACCGGCCTGACTACAGGGACATGGTGCTTGACCGGGCCAACAGCATGATGCGTCGTGACAGGAATCATCCGTCGATCCTTATCTGGTCTCTTGGAAACGAGTCCCTTAACGGCACGAACTTCGTCGCCATGCATGACTTCCTTAGGAAGGAGGATCCGACAAGGCTGGTGCATTATGAGGGCGTGATCCATGACGAGAGATATCCTGAGGCAACAGATATGGTAAGCGTCATGTACTGGCCTGTCGAAAAGATAGAGGAATATCTTTCAAAGCATACGGACAAGCCATTTATCTGCTGTGAGTATTCACATGCAATGGGGAACTCCTGCGGGGGCATCAATGAATATACAGAGCTTGCGAAAAGGAACAGTCTTTACCAGGGCGGTTTCATATGGGATTATATAGACCAGGCAATAGCGGCAGAGGATGCGAATGGAAAAACCTATCTCGGATACGGCGGAGATTTTGATGACCGTCCGAATGATGGAAGTTTCTCAGGCAATGGCCTCTGCTATGCAGATACGAGAGAGCCGACACCTAAGATGCAGGAGGTAAAGGCGGTTTATTCTCCTCTTGATATAAGTTTTGGAGAAGGATCCTTCCAGATAAAGAATAATAGTCTATTTACCAATACAGATAAGTATATATGCACTATCTCTCTTGAATGTGAGGGTGAGGAGCTCTTTGAACAGAGAGGAAGCGTAGAGGTAGGACCGGGAGAGAGATCCGAATTCGCTCTTCCTGACCAGCTACTTGATGTGGACAGGGAATGCGTTCTTACAGTTTCATTTACCCTGAAGGAGGATCAGGATTGGGCAAAAGCCGGGACAGAGATAGCCTTTGCCCAGAAGGTCATCGGAGACAGACAGGAGTCTGACCACAGCAGAGGAGAGATAAGAGTCATCCATGGCTGGCTTAATACAGGAGTAAAGGGTAAGGATTTCACTATCCTTTTCTCGAATCTGAACGGAGGTATGGTATCCTATAAGAAGGCAGGAGTAGAGCTGATAAAAAGGATGCCTCGTCCTAACTTCTGGAGACCCGTTACAGATAACGACAAGGGATGCATGATGCCGTGGAGAGCCGCCCAGTGGAGAAACGCCTCTGATATGTGCTATGCTGGAGATAATGGAATGGGCGAGGGCTACAAGGTCACAGAGAATAATGGTAATGTAACGGTAGAATTTACCTACCATCTTCCGACCAGTCCTTCAAAGGAGGCAAGACTTTCATATGAGGTCCATCCGGACGGAGCAGTAAGGTGCAGGCTTTATCTTGAAGCTTCTAAAGACATAGGAGAGCTCCCGGAATTCGGAGTGATGTTTGAAATGGCTTCATCTTTTTCTGACTTTACCTGGTACGGAATGGGACCATACGACACCTATATAGACAGGGAGAGTGGAGGAAGGCTTGGAGTCTTTGAGACTACAGCTTCTGACAATATGGCTTCCTATCTGAGACCGCAGGAATGCGGCAACCATACCCATGTGAGATGGGCAGAGGTAAAGGACAAAAACGGCAGGGGCTTACGCTTCGAGGGAAATGATCTGAGTCTTTCGGTCCTTCCATACAGCCCTGATATGATAGATGCCTGTGAGCATCCGAATGAGCTGCCGCAGAGCCTTTCGACCTATATAAGGGTAGATCTGGCCCAGCAGGGCATAGGAGGAGACGACAGCTGGGGAGCTCGCCCGCTGCCAAAGTACTATATTGACAACAGCAAGGCTCTCGAGCTTACATTCTGGCTTAAGGGCATTTGATTCTTAGCATCCTTTCAGATTTATGTTATAATACTACTTGTAAATTATCATATGATCTGAAAGGAGTTTTTTATGCCTGATGAGATTTTTAAGGAAGCAGCATGGTGGGAGAGCGCGGTTTTCTATCAGATATATCCGTTAGGGATGTGCGGCGCTCCATATGAAAACGACGGAGTCCTGACCCACAGACTCCTTAAGGTGCTGGACTGGATAGACCATCTGAAGAAGCTTAATGTAAATGCAGTCTACTTTTCACCCCTGTTTGAGAGCGATTCACATGGCTACAATACCAGGGATTATCATAAGGTCGATGTCAGACTTGGTACAAATGATGATCTGAAGACGGTGGTAGATGAGCTGCATAAGGCAGGCATACGTGTGATCCTTGACGGGGTATTCAACCATGTAGGCAGAGGCTTCTTCGGTTTTCTGGATGTGAAGGAGAAGAAATGGGATTCAGCCTACAAGGACTGGTTCTATCTGAATTTTGACGGCAACAGTGACTATAACGACGGCTTCTGGTATGAGGGCTGGGAGGGCGCGACCGATCTCGTAAAGCTTAATCTGCAAAATCCTGCGGTCAGTGACTATCTGATGGAGCAGGTGAAGTTCTGGATAGACGAGTTCGCAATCGACGGCCTGCGTCTTGATGTGGCATATATGCTTGACCGGGATTTCCTTAGAAGACTAAGGAGAGAGACCTCGGCATGGAAGAAGGATTTCTTCCTTGCAGGAGAGATGATCGGCGGCGATTACAATCAGATCATGAATGACGAGATGTGCCATTCGGTCACCAACTATGAGTGCCGAAAGGGTATCTACTCGGCTATCAATTCAGATAATCTCTTTGAGATCTGTCATTCCCTTCAAAGACAGTTCGGACCAGAGGACTGGTGTGTTTACAGAGGAAAGCATCTGATCTCATTCGTTGACAACCATGATGTGGCCCGTATAGCAAGCGAGCTTAATGACGAGAGAAACCTTCCTGCGGCCTATGCCTTTGTCTTCGGACAGCCGGGTATCCCTATGGTCTACTATGGCTCTGAATGGGGCATAAAGGGTGAGAAGAAGCCCGGAGATCATGAGCTTCGTCCTGCCATAGAAAGGCCTGAATGGAATGATCTTACCAGTATAATAGCAGCTATGGCAGACTCTCACAGGACATCACCAGCACTATGCTTCGGAGGCATATCGATGAGGCTGCTTGAAAACAAGCACTGCATCTTCGAGAGAGAATACAAGGGGGATCGGGTGATGGTGGCAGTGAACTTAGAGGACTGCGAATACAGAGCGCATTTCAATGCGGACGCAGGCAGGGCAAGGGATCTTATAACAGGAGAATGGCATGATTTCGGCGGAGGACTGATAATGGAGCCTCACTGCGCATACTTTCTCCATGTTGAGGATTGATTTTTTAGGAGGTAATAAATGGGAAATTACGGAGATCTGAGCAGGATTTACGGAGATGCTGCCGGAGAGGCAGAGAAGAGGTTTTTGCATCTCGATCAGGGGTTTAGGAGTGAATATGGAGACTGTGAGGGGCTTTCATACTTCACTTCTCCGGGAAGGACAGAGATCATAGGCAACCATACCGACCATAACGGAGGAAAGGTCATTGCTGGATCCATAAATCTGGATACAATAGGAGCAGCAAGGGAATCCAAAGGCAGTATAATAGAGATAGTAAGCGAAGGCTACAAAAAGGTAGAGGTCGATCTTGACTGTCTTGATCAGATCCCTAAGGAGGGAGGTACCTTAAGCCTTGTAGCAGGAATGGCAGAGGCCTGTGAGAAAATGGGTTATAGGGTATCAGGCTTTAAGGCCTACGTCACTACAAATGTGATCGCAGCTGCAGGAGTTAGTTCATCGGCTTCATTCGAGATGCTTTTCTGCTCTATGGTCAATCATTTTTTCAATCAGGATACCATCCCTGTCACAGACTATGCCAGGATAGGTCAGTACAGCGAGAATCACTTCTGGAACAAGTCATCAGGGCTTATGGATCAGATGGCCTGTGCCTATGGCGGTCCTATACTCTTAGACTTCAAGGGTGACATATCTGTCGAGCCTATTCCGTTCTCATTCAGTGAATATGGCTATGAGATGGTGATCATCAACACAGGCAAGGGTCATGCAGACCTCTCGGCAGGCTATTCCGCAATGCCGCTTGAGATGAAGGCTGTGGCCCATGAGCTGGGTGGTGAGAGGCTCTGCGATACATCGAAGGAGGAGCTTCTTGGGCACCTGAATGAGATTGACGAGAAGCTCGGGAATGACCGTGCGATACTACGTGCACTGCATTTCTTCAATGAGACAGAGCGTGTAAGGAGGATGGCAGAGGCTGTCAGAGAAAAGGACTTTGATCAGATCCTTATGCTTATGAGGCAGTCGGGGGATTCATCCTACAAGCTCCTGCAGAATATCTATACAAATGAGAACTGGAAGGAGCAGAAGATAGCACTTGCACTTGCTCTATCAGAGGAGTTCCTGGCAGGGACAGGGAAGGGAATCTGCCGTGTTCATGGCGGAGGTCTGGCAGGAGTCATACAGACTGTGCTTCCTAAGGAGGAGCTTAAGGACTATATAGGCTTTATGTCCAGGTATTTCGGAGAGGAGAATATATATCCTATGAATATAAGGCTTACAGGAGCCACGGTGATCCGATAAGAGGATAATAAAAAGGGACGCTGCAGATGCAGCGTCCTTTTTAATTGGTGTAATGGCCGTATTTATTTCGCTTTAGCATTGTGACACCGGTGTCACCGTAGACCATGTAGTTATTCTTGCCGTGGTTCTTGACCTCATAGAGGATCTTGTCGGCAGCCTGTACCAGCTCATTATATGAGTGACCTGCGTTTGGATAGATAGCTATTCCGATAGAAAGCGACGGACAGTCAGGTACGTCTGTGATACGAAGACAGCGTTCCCTGTCGGTCACCAGATCGAGTATCTTCTGGGCTATATCCCTGACCTGCTGCACATCATCTATCTCCGGTATGAAGGCTATGAACTCGTCTCCTCCGTACCGGCCCACCGTTGCTATGTCAGGACAGCCTTCTCTTATCGAATCGGCTATGTACTTAAGGATAGCGTCTCCTGCTGCATGTCCGAAGGTGTCGTTGTAGTGCTTGAAGTTATCGACATCAAGGAACATAAGAGCACAGTCATGGAAGGCTGAGAGAGCTAAGGATTCGTTTACTGTATGACGAACCACATCCCTGTGGTAGAGTTGGGTCAGCGCATCCATATCACGTTCGTTTTCGATCTTTCGTCTGGTCAGGATATCTGCGAACTTGATCTGCATCATATATGGACACAGATAAAGTGAGATCATATTGAACAGGATCACATTCACAGTGTCAGTGAGGAAGAGCTCTGTAGGCTTGAATGCATATGAGAAGATCAGCATCAGGATAGAAGCACCGCCTGATATAATAAACAGATGCCATGGCACATCGGTAAATGCGACTACAAAGATGATCAGACATGCTATAAACGATACCGATGGCAGCTTGGTCGTCACCATGCCGTCAATCAGAAGAAGCCCAAACAGGAAGAGGGAGGAAAAGGTGTAGACCACTCCCAGCGCTGTCTTGGCTCTCTTCTCGGGGATCCCGAGTGATATGAAAACTATGATCCCGATAGCCCCTGTGAAGAACATATCAAGGACAAAGCCCAGATTATTTCCATGCATTGATGCCGAAAAGAGACCGTCCATGAAGAACAGCAGCATACCGAGGAGGGAGATCCTATTTACGGTACGGAGGTTCGTGATGTCGGTTTCCTTTCGGGCCTCTTCATATATATCCTTATCTATTGACCCATACAGAATGAACTTCTGAAGGGATATAACCTTTTTTTGCATAACAACCCCTGGATCATTTCCTGCAAAACTTAAGAGTTTCCTTCCATATATTTTACCATATTTTAAGCAGGTGTAAAGCAAAAAACAAAAGACTGTGGTAAAATAAATCTTATGAATATGCTTGATGGAACAAAACGCACGATAATCTATATAAAAAGAAACATGGGCGCCATAATGCGCTTTGAGATAATATACAAGCTGATCACCTTTGTGATCTTTTTCCCTCTTCTGGAAAAGACAGAGAGACTGTCCTTAAGGCTGGCCGGAGTTTATTATCTGAGCAACTTCAATCTGAGGCTTGTGCTCAAGTCTCCCTTCGTCTGGATCATGTTTGTTCTGGTACTGCTTGCAGTGGCTGTAATGATCTCCGTAGAGTTCTTCGGACTCTCCTATGCGGCTTGCGCCTCCTATCATGACAAAAGGATAAGCGCCCGCGCCATGCTGATATGTGGTGTCAGAAAGTGCGGGGTCATTTTCCACCCCTATAACTGGCTTTTTCTTTTCTACGTATTCCTGATCCTTCCTGTCGCTGATCTCTACGAGGTCTTTACCGCAGCAAGCAATTTTTCAGTACCTGGCTATCTGATAGAGAGGCTTACAAGAGATGACCGCTATTATCCTTATATTTATACTGCAATAGTGATCCTGGCTTTTATGACTTTCTGCCTTATCTATGTGATCCCGCTTATGATGGTAAAGAACCAGCGCTTTCTCATGGCGGCAAGGACCAGTATATCATACACATTAGGGAGGATGCCAAGGATACTGATCAGGGCAGCCATCTGGTTTGCCATGATAGCAGGAGTATTCGCCGGAGCCTATTGCGTACTGCTTCTTATAGTAAAGCTTGTGGTCATGTGGCTTGAGCCGTCGATGGCTGATACTGTCCTTAAGAATCCGGGGGTCACGCTTGTGTGTCAGTCGATAGTTCTGCTGATTTTTACCTGGTTTATCACCCCTCTAATACTGACAAGAATACAGACCGGCTTTTATATGCTTTCTGAGGATAAGGGGGATAAGACAGGCCCCTTTGACGAGAAGGCGGGAAAGGCCGCCGATAATATCTTCCTCCGGGTCATGGTATTTGCTCTAATCGCTGTCTGCCTCTTCTTCTTCGTGCCGGAGAGATACGGACAGCTAAAGACAGCCCTTCTGTATGGTGGAAGGGATACCATGATAATGGCCCACAGGGGGGATTCAGCAGACGCTCCTGAGAACACCATCCCGGCCTTCAGAAAGGCCATAGAAAACGGAGCTGACGCCGCAGAGCTTGATGTCCAGCTGACAAGAGACGGGACAGTTATCGTCCTCCATGATCCGTCACTTAAACGAACGGCAGGTCTTGATAAAAAGGTCTGGCAGGTGACATATGATCAGATCAAGGATCTCGACAACGGAAGCTTCTACAGCGATACCTACCAGTTCACAAGGATACCGACCTTAGATCAGGTGCTCAAGGTCTGCAAGGGTAAGCTGTATCTGAACATAGAGATCAAAAGGACTGGCCATGACAGCGGTATTGTAGAAAAGACTCTTGAGATAATAGAGGCTAACCAGTATGAAAACGACTGTGACATCACCTCGTTCGACTATGCAACCCTTTCCCAGGTCAAGAGACTAAATCCAAAGATCTATACGGTCTACACTACTACTGTCGGAGGAGGCGCTCTGGCAAGACTTAAGGATGCCAATGCCTTCTCTGTCGATTCCAACTTCGTGACACCGGGCTTCGTGCAGTACATGAAGAAAAAGAATAAGGGTATCTTTGTCTGGACCGTAAACAGTGGAGTCACAATGAACCGGATGATCGATATGAATGTAGACGCGATAATAACTGACAATGTGCGTCTGGCCGGTACAGCCCGCAGGCGCAATAAGGGAGTAGTCGGGGCTATGAGGAGGATACAGAGGGTGTTGTTGGCGTTCTAAAGGTGTGAGGTGAGAGGTGTGAGGTGAGAGGTGAGAGGTGAGAGGTGTGAGGTACTTATAGGAGAAGATTATGCGTGATAATAAGGTAGATATGGAAGAATTTCAAAGTATCTTAACTGGCTCTGATGATCAGAAGGCCGTGGGTAAAGAAAAAAGCTCTGATTCCTCAGACCTCGCACCTCACACCTCGCACCTAGGCTCTGATTCCTCGGACCTCGGACCTCGGACCTCGTACCTAGGCTCTGATTCCTCGGACCTCGGACCTCGGACCTCGTACCTAGGCTCTGATTCCTCGGACCTCGCACCTCGTACCTAGGCTCTGATTCCTCAGACCTCGGACCTCACACCTCGCACCTAGGCTCTGATTCCTCGGACCTCGCACCTCGCACCTCGTACCTAGGCTCTGATTCCTCGGACCTCGGACCTCGGACCTCGTACCTAGGCTCTGATTCCTCGGACCTCGGACCTCGCACCTCGTACCTAGGCTCTGATTCCTCGGACCTCGCACCTCACACCTCGCACCTAGACTCTGATTCCTCGGACCTCGGACCTCGCACCTCGGACCTAGGCTCTGATACCTCAGACCTCGGACCTCGGACCTCGTACCTAGGCTCTGATTCCTCGGACCTCGGACCTCGCACCTTGTACCTCCTCTTCCTCCTCCCCCTCTACTACCTTCACCAGGGTTACTTCGATACTATCCTTGCCAAGACCAGGGCTTTCTATCTGGCTTTTATTATCATTACAGCTGTTTTTGCAGTATATGTGCTCATAAGCAGGATAAAGGGAGCAGGGATCGTGCGGGAGTATATGGGAGGGGTGGTTTCCTGCTATCTGATATTTGTCCTGGCATATCTTTTATCTGCCCTTCTGTCGGAAGATATAGGAGCAGCCATGAGCGGAGGAGATGGGTGGAATGTCGGAGCTCTGGCATATCTGGCCGGCTTTATCCTATGTCTTGAGATAAGATGGCTGTCTCCTTCACCTGACCGGGTGGCTGGTCTGATCCTGGTCGGAGGACTTCCATTCTTTATAATAGCAGTTCTGCACGGGGCAGGGCTTGATGTTTTTTCACTCCATAAGGAGCTTCTGGCCGAGGAAAGGTTCAACTACATCTCCACAGCAGGAAATGTGGATGCCTTTGCCGGCATAGTGAGTCTTTTCGCGCCGTTATATGCCGCTTCCTTCCTAAGGACCCGGAAAGCAGTTTATCTTGCAGGGCTTTTTGCAGCTGTCAGCGGATTATCATTTGCAGGAGTAGACAGCGGCTTTATAGGATTATTCGGAGGGCTTATTGCCATACTTCTGATGGAAAAAGAACTACTTCTGAGGCAGGTAAATGAGATCATGATGACTATATCTGCTTCGGTCCTTTTTTCAGAGATGATCCAGAAAGTCTCATCAGATGCCTTCCCTATTCAGAAGCAGATCTCTTTCATGCTGGACAGATACAGGATAGCCCTTATTGTCTTTATTATTACGGTCCTTGCAGAGCTTCTTATAAGAAAACGTTTCAGCGAAAAGAAGTTTCCACGGTCCTGGGCATATATAATGGTCGCTGCTATCCTTGTGACAGCCCTGACCATATTTCTGACAGGGCTTGCCAGATCAGAAAACCTGGGAAATGGCCGGATACGGATCTGGAAAAGGGCACTTATGGTATTTTCAGAGGGAGGCCCTGTAAGGAAGCTCATAGGCACAGGAGCTGACAGGTTCGGTGATTTCACATCAGGACTTACGGTAGGAGGCAGGACTGTCGCGAACTGTCATTGCTCACTTCTGCAGCACTTAGTCTGCGGAGGCCTTGTAACCGGGGCAGCCTATATCTCGCTTGTCACGGCCTGCCTGGTAAGGACGCTCCGGGGCAGAAGGGCATCGGTCTTCTTCTATGGCCTGTGCGGTTACTTCCTCCAGTCCCAGCTCAACAACCCTCATAACATGCTGCTTGGGTTTGTGAGCTTGTTTCTGGGGATGATATGATGATATCTAATAAAAATACTTGTTCTTTAGATATGTATCTGTCAATGAAAGGACTTTATCCACATGGAAAAATGATTCCATATTTTTATAAATCATATTGTCAAAAAGCTATATTTTTGCTATAATAATGCCTAAAAAAGGACGATATAACGCTATGAATCTATCAGATGAGATTATACTTATAAGAAAAAAAGGACTCTATACTCAAATGGAGTTTGCTGAACGCATTGGAGTATCGTTTTCAACAGTAAACCGTTGGGAAACGGGAAAAATGATCCCTAATGTATCAACCATGAAAAGGCTTAAGTCATACTGTAATGCATTACATATTGATTTTGACAATGTTGAAAAAGCATGGTTAGAAAAACATTCTGATCATGACATAAGAAATGGGAATAATATATAGAGTGATATGCTAATAACAGAGTTATAAACGGCACAACAGATTTGGATAGTCTTATAAAAGTTCCTGAACTATAAAATGTTAATGCTTAAACTATAGGAAGGTGACTATATGCCATACGCAGTAGATTTATTTTGTGGAGCTGGAGGATGCTCAGAAGGTTTAATTCAGGCGGGGTTTCATATCCTGTTTAGTTCTGATATCAGTGACATGGTTGAGGTGACGTATAAATATCGTCATAAACAGTTAGGTCTTATTCAGGGACGGAATACCTGGTTTGAAAGAGCTGATATTAGAGACCTACATGGTGATTTCATTAATAAGAAGATTAGTGAACTTGAAATGTTTCACGATAAAGAAGTACCTCAAATCGATTTAATGATTGGTGGACCAAGTTGTCAGGGATTTTCAAGAGCTGGGAAACGAGATAAAGAAGACCCGAGAAATCTGCTGTTTGGAGAATATGTCAGAGTGATTAATGAAGTAAAACCTAAATACATTGTATTGGAAAATGTAGAAGGTTTTATGGATATGCAGTTTTTTGGGTATAAGGGATTAGATTTGTACGATGAAAATGGTAATCTTATTGAGGAGGGATCACTGTATCCGGATGGCTCTGTTACACCTACAATTTTAAGGTCTGAATTGAATAGGATAGGCTATGATACTTTGGAACCTAGAGTTCTTAATGCTGCAGATTATGGCGTTCCGCAAAGAAGGAATCGCGTGATTTTTATAGGATTTCGAAGAGAGCTTCCTGCACCATCGTATCCGAAACCTACGGTTGAACCTAAAAATAGGCTTACTTTAAAGGATGCAATAAGCGATCTAGTATATGATACGAGAATAAAAAGCAAAGTAAGTCATACACTATCTGATTACCAAAAGGAAAGTAGAGCAGGAAGAACACCGTCATTAATTACAGGGAAACCTATTCCTTGTGACAGAATGGATCTTCAGAACCTTGAATTACCAAACTCCACAGACATTGTTTTGGAGAGATTTGATTTATTCAACGAGGGTGAGACAGGGACAATGCTTAGAAAACGTATCAAAGAGCAAGGGATCGATATCAGAGGAAAGGATGCTTTGATAAAGCTTTGTTGCGATAAGCTAAGAATGCAGTCTGATGATGTCATAGATCTATTTATGCATGCGAATGCGCCGGATGATGCTATAGATGTTTTATTAACTAAAAAAAACATTAGACAAAGATTGGATTCCAATGAGCCTTCGCCAACTGTAGTTACGCTTCCTGACGACTATATAAATCCTTGGGAAGATAGAACATTAAGCGTTAGAGAAATGGCAAGATGTCAATCATTTGATGATTCTTTTGAGTTTTTGGGAAAGAGAACAACTGGTGGATTAAAACGTAGGACAGAGGTTCCACAATGCACTCAGGTTGGAAACGCGGTACCACCACTCTTAGCAAAAGCAGTTGCATTAGAAATTATTAAAGTGCTGTAAATCAAGGGTAATCCATGTGATGTGGATTACCCTTTTGAATTTTATAAGAAATACTTATAGCTTTACTCGCTCGATTTCACCAAATAAGTAGGTCCTTGCAGTTGGCTTGATTCGCCATGCGTTCCCATGGTTCTTTCCGGAATATGGACCTGTTTTTGTGGTGTATCCACGCCAATCATAAGTAATTATACCCTCTTTAATTAGAGAGAGGAATGTTGTGAACTGTGGTTCTCTGGAAAATTCGATTTCGTCGTATTTGAATTGACCCATTCCATTAATCTCTCTGCTTTCAGCTTTTACCCATAATGTTGATGGATGCTTTAAATATAATTGCTGTCTTAAGTCATTAAAAGACCAGTATGCAGCCACCTCACGGTTACCAGTCTTTGGATCTGTCCAGATGATATTTACGCGTTTAGCTTCATCATTAACATTAAGATAAAAACCCTGATTATTATGAGGTGCTTCTATTGAACCAATAGTGATATACAAGCTATTATACCCAGAATGAGCATCTGAATCATAGCCATATAATCTAGTAAATGCGGAGACCCTATATCTATCTTTAGGTTCATAATCTGCAACTCTCGTTCCTTCGAATCGTGGCCTTAAAGTAAAAAGGGTGTCTAAGGTTCCGCTGCTACCTTTTGATTTTATCTCTATTAAGCCCTGACAATCAGCATCGGTACGGTTATTAGTAGTGATACCAAGTAGAAATTCCAAAGTATCTCCAACGTCCTTCGGATCAATATGACCGGGACCTTTTGAATTATCAATAAAACCGCTATTAACAATTTTCTGAAGGCGAGGCCGGATTTTATAGAACAGATTAGTAATTGCATCTACTCCAATAGCATTTAATAGATCGTTCTCCGAAGGAATATTGTGCGTGAGATTGATTAAGTAGATTAATGGGTAGCCTGTTGACTGTCTATAGACAGAAATATAAAGGAGATCACCTTCATTAATTTCGCCTTTTTCCATTCTTTGTTTTATTGTTTCAATTGAAAAACGCCTATCACTTCGATCATTGGCAACTTTATAAAACTTGAGTTTAACCGATTCTGTTTTGCCATCCTGAATGAAGAGTGCATCATAGGAAATGCCATGACTGCCACCATTCTCTAACTGATCATAATCAACAAGCTCCCAGTCGAACAGCAGATCTCTTAGAATTCCATTAGCATCCAGATTATTCTTATCAATCATAGTATGTGTCAAGCGAATTAATGCATAGTCTTCGTTTCTAAAACGACGTATCATATTGATTACATTTGCTTCATCTGAATATGGTGTAAAAATCATATTACTTCGTCCTTTCTTGTTGTGCGTGAAAATAAACTGTACATATCAGTGTCAACCATATATGACATGGCATATAGCGTCTTAATCGTTGGGTTAAATGCTTTACGGTTAATGATTCTACTGATTGTTTCAGTTCGGATATCAGTTGCTGCGTATAATTCTATCTGTTTAATCTGTCTGCTTCTCACTTCCCTTTTGAAGTTTTCGATAAAAACTAGTAGATAGTCATCGTCTTTGAAGACGTTGGAACGATTGCTCTTATCATATGCTGAGTTATTGATATAGTTTCTTGAAAATAGATCAGGAAAAGATACATCCAATTTCTTTGCGAGGTTTAGAGCGGTGATATATTCGATGTTTTGCTCACCATACTCTAATGCTGAAAGGCAACCACGGTCATATTTTATAGATGCTGCTAAATCTGAAATGGTATATCCTAGCCTTTCACGTGATTTTCTAATATTAGTGCCAAAAACCAATAGAATTTCAGTCGGGATAAACTCAGTATCCATGTTTCCTCCTTTATATTTACATTATACTCTTATCTCCCCAACAATATATGATATATAACCATCAATTTAACGGGTAATAGATAAAGGCGGAATATTACTGATCTTTGCCTTATATTTCAATCGACAAACGTAATTTAGAGTCTTTGTAAGTGGTATCGGCTGAGCTTCCATCACTTAACTGGCTTCCTGCAGACAGGCAGCTTATTGAGAAGCTTGTGGCAGAGGGAATAAAATGATTTGACGCTGCAGATTTTTTGTTCTATAATCTTCCAATGAATAATTATGCAGTTATGCCGTTTGGGATGCGGCATATGGAAAGGATTTTTTATGAAGAAGATTATGGCATTAGTTCTTGCAGCAACAATGGCTCTGTCAATGGCAGCATGTGGATCGAAGGGAGGAAAGTCTGCCAAGTCGGATGATGCTGTGGCAGCGATAAAGAAGGCTGGAAAGATCACGATGGTCACAAACGCAGAGTTCCGTCCGTTCGAGTACAAGGACGGCAACAAGGTCATAGGAATAGATGCTGATCTGGCCCAGGCAGTAGCAGATGACCTTGGAGTGAAGCTTGAGATAACGGATATAGCATTTGATTCCTGCATACCGGCGCTTAAGGCAGGCAAGGCTGATTTCTGCATGGCAGGAATGTCAGTCACAGAGGACAGAAAGAAGAACGCTGATTTTACGAATACATATTTCAATGCCTCACAGGTTATACTGGTAAAGAAGGGCAATACAGATATCTCTAAGCCGAAGGATCTTGACGGCAAGGTGGTAGGAGTGCAGCAGGGTACTACAGGTGATACCTATTGCACCAACGAGGATGGAAAGAATGACATTTCTGTCAAGGAGGTCAAGAGATATCAGAAGTTTGTGGATGCGGTTTCTGATCTGATCGCAGGAAGGATAGATGCGGTTGTACTCGATGATTATCCGGCTAAACAGTTTCTCAAGGATAACGAGGGAAAGATCGAAAAGGTCTCAGACAACCTGACTACTGAGGAGTATGCAGCAGCAGTACCAAAGGGATCGAATCTGGCTGGTGAGATCAATAAGGTAATAAAGAAATTAAGCGACAGCGGCGAGATGAATCAGATCATTGACAAATATACATCTGATTCGGCTCAGTAAGGAGAATTCATGGGATATAATCTCTTAGAGCATCTCTATGAGGATTTCATAGAGAAGGACCGGTATATGTATATAGTATCCGGTCTCGGGAATACTCTTCTGATCACTGTTTTCGCACTGATAATAGGAGTGGCGCTTGGCATCATAACCTCAATGATAAAGGTTACCTACAATCAGGGCAGCAGGGGGCCTCTGATGAAGGTCCTGAATCTGATCGTCGGCATTTACCTGACGGTCATCCGAGGGACCCCTACTGTGGTACAGCTTCTCATTTCCTATTTCATTATCCTTCAGAATGTGGATAATGGGATAATAATTGCGATAATTGCCTTTGGAATAAATTCAGGAGCTTATGTATCAGAGGTCTTCAGAAGCGGTATCCAGTCGGTTGATAAAGGACAGACAGAGGCCGGGAGATCACTCGGACTTTCATGGTCACAGACCATGAGAAGGATAGTGCTTCCTCAGGCTGTAAGAAACGTCGCCCCTGCTATCTTCAACGAGTTTATTACGCTTCTGAAGGAGACCTCGGTCGCAGGATACGTAGGGATCCAGGATCTGACCAAGGCAGGAGATATAATCCGTTCTGTGACTTTTGATCCGTATCCACCGCTGCTTCTGGTAGCGCTTATCTATCTGGTGCTTGTTATAGCGATGACACAGGTTCTCCACGTGCTTGAACGACGCGTGGCCAGAAGGGAGGCCAGATAATGATAAGGGTAAGTGGACTGAAAAAGACATTTAATACAGTAAAGGGTCCCTTAGAGGTGCTGAAGGGCATAGATGCTGAGGTAAAGGACAAGGAAAAGGTCGCTATAATAGGTCCGTCAGGATCTGGTAAAAGTACCTTCCTTAGGTGTCTGAACCTGCTTGAGACCCCGACCGAGGGAGAGATCATCTTTGACGGAGTAGATATCACCTCTAAAGGAACTGATATAGATGCAGTTCGTTCTCAGATGGGCATGGTCTTCCAGCATTTCAATCTTTTTCCCCATCTGTCAGTCAGGGAAAATATAACCTTAGCTCCGGTGCTTCTTAAGAAGATGACCCAGCAGGAGGCCGATGAAAAGGCTCTGTCACTGCTTAAAAGGGTAGGGCTCGAGTCAAAGATCGATGCATATCCAAGACAGCTTTCGGGGGGCCAGCAGCAGAGGATAGCCATTGTTCGCTCTCTTGCCATGAACCCGAAGATGATGCTTTTCGATGAGCCGACATCCGCTCTTGATCCTGAGATGATAGGCGAGGTCCTTGACGTTATGAAGGAGGTAGCGTCAGAAGGGATGACTATGGCTGTCGTGACTCATGAGATGTCATTCGCCAGAGAGGTGGCCGACAGGGTCTTCTTTGTGGCAGATGGAAGGATACTTGAGCAGGGAAGTCCGGAGAAGGTTTTCGATCACCCTGAAAATGACAGGCTGAAGGAATTCCTTTCAAAGATACTCTAGGTGCTTTCAAAATGGAATATATAGTGAAGAGGATCCTCGAGCCGCCCTACGGCTGCGAGGAAAGGCCTGATGATTATGTAGCCATGGATAAGGTCATAATAGCAGATAGTGAGGGGCAGGAGACCACGATCGATGTGGCTGATGATGAGCTCTATCAGAAGGATATCAATGAAGGGGATCAGATAGATATTGACCAGAATGGTATCATAGCCAGACTATGACAGAGAACCGCTTCTCTTTGTGGAGAGGCGGTATTTTTTTGACCAGTAAAGTTGCACAAAAATTGCTCTCTAATTTTGTCAGTTTCTTCCAATTTACAAACAAGTGTTAGGCATAGAATAATTTATTCGACAGATATGAGAACGTTCTCACAAATATTCAAAGGCAATGAGCTCAGCCTTTGTATATTTTTTTGAATAATATGAGAACGATTTCATAAACCCGTTTTTATGGAGGAAAAACAATGGACTACAGGAAGTCAGCACAGGGAGTGCTCGATCATATAGGGGGCTCTGGAAATATAGTATCGGCTGCACATTGCGCGACAAGGCTGCGTCTCGTGATCGCCGACAACAGCAAGGTGGATAAGGAAGCGATTGAGTCTGTAGACGGAGTCAAGGGTTGCTTCGAGGCAAGCGGA
The DNA here is from genome assembly GCF_052064335.1 of Candidatus Weimeria sp. HCP3S3_B5. Taxonomy (NCBI): domain Bacteria; kingdom Bacillati; phylum Bacillota; class Clostridia; order Lachnospirales; family Lachnospiraceae; genus Candidatus Weimeria; species Candidatus Weimeria sp. HCP3S3_B5. The sequence goes on from NZ_JBQHVU010000019.1 coordinate 33,286, forward strand.
CAGCTCCAGGTCATCTTTGGCACAGGAATAGTAAATCATGTCTATGACGAGTTTATAGACCTGGCTCATATAGAGGGCAGCACCAAGGAGGATGTCAAGGCCGCTGCTGCAGAAAAGCAGAACTGGTTTCTTAGAGCCATAAAGACACTCGGGGATATCTTCGTTCCTATCATTCCGGCTATTGTGGCCAGTGGTCTTTTGAACGGACTTCTGGGTGGCCTTTCAAGCGCCTTCCCAGCTATAGCCAAAAGCGATACCTACAATATCATCAATCTTTTTGCAGGAGCAGCCCTTTCCATGCTTCCTATACTTATAGCTATAAGTGCAGCGAAGAAGTTCGGAGGCAATCAGTTCCTTGCAGCAGTTATCGGATTCATAATGATCCATCCAAGCCTTATCAATGCATGGAGCGTAGCAGGTCTTGAGGAAGCAGGCAAGCATATCCCTACATTGAGCGTATGGTTTGGTGCCTGGCATGTAGATCAGGTTGGCTATCAGGGACATGTAATACCGGTCATCATTGCCATATTCCTTATGAGCAAGCTGGAGAAATGGCTGCACAAGCATGTTCCGGCCATGTTTGACCTCTTTGTCACACCGCTGGTCTCAGTGCTTGTCACAGGATATCTCACACTTACGATCATAGGACCTGTCTTCTCGATGGTAGAGTCATGGGTCCTTCACGGAGCACAGGCTCTTATCGGACTTCCATTCGGAATCGGCGGTATCCTGATCGGCGGTCTCTATGCTATCACAGTAGTAGCAGGACTTCATCATATGTACAATATGATAGAAGCTGAAATGTGTTCACTTGCAGTACCAAAGAACACCTGGATGCCAATAGCTACAGCAGCTAACGTGGGACAGGGTGCAGCAGCGCTTGCAGTTGCTGTAAAGACAAAGGACAAGAAGATCAAGTCAATGGCAGCTCCTTCATCTCTTTCGGCATTCTTAGGGATCACAGAGCCGGCTATCTTCGGTGTCAATATCAGATTCATGAAGCCATTCATAGCAGGCTGCATAGGAGGTGCTGCAGGCGGATTTGTAGCAGCTATATCAGGCGTTTATGCGACAGCTTATGGCATAACAGGACTTTTCGGATTCCTTATCACGACACAGTCAGTTGTCATGTATGCGGTTACAATGGCAGTGGCCTTCATAGTAGCATTTATCTGCTCCTATGTGATGTACAAGGATCCTGTAAAGGAGGAAAAGGCAGAAGACAAAAAGGATGAGGCAGCTGAGCAGGCAGGGGATCAGGAGATCGCATCTCCAGTTGCCGGTGAGATAATTCCATTAAACCAGGTCCCGGACGAGACCTTCGCTTCGGGAGTTCTGGGCCAGGGAGCTGCAGTTGAGCCGTCAGAGGGAAAAGTATATGCACCTGCAGACGGCACGGTAACGACCTTTTTCCCGACAAAGCATGCTATCGGGATCACCACGGATGCGGGAGCTGAGCTTCTGATCCATGTGGGACTTAACACAGTTGAGCTGAATGGACAGTTCTTTGAGGGAAAAGTTAATGAAGGAGATCGTGTGAAAAAGGGAGATCTGCTCCTGACATTTGATATGGCCTCTATCAGGAAGGCCGGATACAAGCTGGTGACTCCTGTGCTTGTCACGAATCCTGATATGTATAAGGAGATCTCCCCGGCAAGGGAAGGACTGATTAAGCAGGGGGAGCCTCTGATCACAGCAAGAGTATAATATAAGACTTCCCACAGATCTGGTCGTCCTCGCAAGCAGAAAGGCAAAGGCTCTGACATGAAAGAAACAGCAGAGGGAAAATACAGACACAGGTTTCATATAAAGCCTCCTAAAGGCTGGCTTAATGACCCGAACGGGACCTGTTATTTCAATGGACAGTATCATATATTTTTTCAATACTCTCCTAACAGCCCGGAAGGAGCTGGAGGGAGATTCTGGGGCCACTGTGTGTCCAAAGATCTGGCCCACTTCACATTTGTGGACACGCCTATTGTCACTGATACAAGCTGGGACAGTGACGGAGCCTATTCAGGCGGGGCCTATACAGGTGATGGGATTCTGGAGATCTATTATACCGGCAATGTAAAGCATGCCGGCAACTATGATTACATTAACGAAGGCAGAGATCACAATGTGATAAGGGTCGACTTCGCTGACGGGATCCATCCCGGCCCAAAGCAGCTTATTCTTACAAATGCTGACTATCCGTCTGATCTGTCCTGCCATGTCAGGGACCCAAAGGTGTTCAAGGAAGACGACTGTTTCTATATGCTTCTTGGCATGAGAAGCCGTTCCTCAAAGGGCGGGCTTCTTCTCCTGAGGTCTGTTGACAGACTGCACTGGGAGAGCGAAAAGGAGATATATCCTGAGGATGATTTCGGATATATGCTCGAATGTCCTGATTTTTTCGACATTGACGGATCGACAGTCGTCTCCTTCTGCCCCCAGGGCATGAAGCACGAGACAGACAGATTCCAGAATACCTATGAGTCTGGCTACTGTCTGTCGGATCATAAGATAGCTGCCACAGACCTGGATCAGCTTGTTAGCATAGACAACTTCCGCGAATGGGATATGGGCTTTGATTTCTATGCTCCCCAGACCTTTAAGGCGCCTGACGGAAGACGCATCCTGATCGGATGGGCGGGAGTTCCGGACAGCGGATATGGCAATGACCCTGCTATAGCGGAGGGATGGCAGCATTCGCTTACCCTGCCAAGAGAGATAAGCGTAAGGAACGGGATCCTTTATACCTATCCTGTAAAGGAGCTCGAGAAGCGACGCGAGAGAAAGGTGCTTGGCTTTGGCTTAGTGAATAAGGCAGCAGGCGAACAGAACATCTTAGGTTCTGAGCTTACAGGAGGTGCCTGGGATCTTGAGATCAGTACAGCGGATATAGAAAACGGTCTGATCCTTTCATTAAATGACGATCTGAAGCTCTGGAAGGATAAAGACTGCCTGACTCTTGGCTTTACCTCAGATGCAGGCTGCGGGAGATCAGAGCGAAGGGCAAGACTGCTTAATGGCAGGGTAGAGCGCCTTCGCCTGGTATTTGACAGAAGCCTGCTTGAAATCTATGTAAATCTCGGAGAAATAGTCTTTACGACCAGATACTACCCGTCAGATCCTGACAGGATCATGGTATTCCTTCGCAGCGTGATCAGTGCGGAGGGGTGGAGGATTGTTTAGGTGAGAGGTCTAAACATTAACTATTTGCCCAGCGAATCTTTACTTGAAAAAAATATAGGACTGTCGTAAAATAAAAAGACAGGTAGATCACATGGTCGCTGGCGCTTTTGCGCGAGAGGAAAGTCCGGGCTTCACAGGGCAGGATGCCGGTTAACGGCCGGCGGAGGCAACTCCAGGGACAGTGCAACAGAAATATACCGCCTGCTTTGCAGGTAAGGGTGGAAAGGCGGTGTAAGAGACCACCGTTCCTCTGGTAACAGGGGAAGCCATGTAAACCCCATCCGAAGCAAGACCGCATAGGGAGATAAGGTGGCCCGTCTCTCCCAGGTAGGTCGCTCGAGGCTGCTGGCGACAGCAGCTCTGGATAGATGGCCATGCAACGACATAACCCGGCTTATCGATCTGCCTGTTTTTTTGAGGTGAGAGGTGTGAGGTCAGAGGTCAGAGGTGAGAGGTGTGAGGTCAGAGGGGATAGGTACAAAAATCACTCAGCCAGAAAAATCAGCAAATCCTAAAGATTTCTTGTTATCACATGACAGCAGTTGCCTGAAAAAGGTCAGACTGACTCCTTTCAATAATTTCCCGGATTATATGGTAAGCAGATTCTGATGAAAATATGGTTACGATGATCTGGAATCCGGTTTCTTAAAGCATAGAGACATAAATGTGGCATCAGTTGTTTTTGATAAAGATGAGGGATTTTTATGCTAAAAACGGGATTCCTGAAAAAAGCAGATTTTATAGGTGAAAATTATGCTGCTAAGTTAGAAATGAATAGAGGTCTGCAGCAGGGTATCAGGATCTCTTTATATAAATGGTATCAATATCGTTTATTCTGCCACAAATCTTGACAAAGAGGCCAGAAATGCTGTGATGACTTCATTAGAGGGAATCAATATAAAAAAGTGTATATCAGTTGTTTATATTGACCCCGAAAAAGCAAAGTCCGATGAACCCTATAAGAAATTATATAATATGGCTGTGAAGCTCCATAATAACCCTGTGGAAAAAGGAGAAGGATGGGATGAAATACTGGTTATAGGGACAGATCCGATCAGGGATTTATCTCTGGATCAGGGGTTAGGCCCTGCTCCTTATCGACCCTCTCACCCTCACCTGATACTCATACCTTACCTCACTTACAGGCTCATTTTCATCCCTGATACGGGAGAGAAGGATATGGGCGGCTGATTCGCCTGCCTGCTCGAAGCATAGATGGACTGTGGTAAGAGCAGGGTAGAGGACTGTGGAGACTGTGCTGTCACCGAACCCGGAGATCTGGATATCATCAGGTATAGTAAGGCCGGCATTACGGATGGCGCGGTAGGCGCCGGAGGCTATCGTGTCGGTGACGCATAGAAGAGTATCTATACCGGGGTGCCTTGACAGAAGCTCCCTTGCTGCATCCTCGCCGGACTGTGCAGTAAAGCCGCTTATTGCTATGTGATCTTTTTTTATTTCGATATCACTTTCTCTGAAAGCGTCGGTAAAGCCCTTAAGACGTTTCTTCCCGACGGCCTCATCGGAAGGAGTGACGGATATGACAGCCGTTTCACCGGCGGTAGGGGCGATGCAGCGGCCAAGCTCAAGGGCAGCCTGATAATCATCAGAATAGACGCAGGAGAAACCCTTTTCATATTGGGAGAGGATAACGACCGGGACTAAAAGCCCGCTTAGAAGCTTGCGGTGGGCAGCTGTGAAGATAGTCCCGAAAAGTATAATACCATCGACATTATTTTCCTGGAAAAGAGACAGATATTCGAGCTCCTTTTTCTCATCGTTTTCAGTGCAGGCCAGAAGAAGCTGGTATCCCTCACTGGCAAGGGTCCTGCTGATACCGTCGGCCATACGGGAGATCGAATCAGAGTTAAGCTTCGGGATGATCACACCTATGAAATTGGTATGGCGGGATCTTAGAAGCTGGGCGGAAACTGAAGGCTTGTAGCCGGTGCTCTCGATCACAGCGGCAATAGCAGCGCGCTTTTCATCGCTTACATATCCGTCATGAAGATATCTGGAAACAGTAGCCCGTGATACACCGGCCATTTTTGCAATCTCATTTATAGTCATAAAAAACCTCTGGTAAAGTTGATATACCTTGATTATACATTCCTGAGAACGATTTCACAAGATGCAGTTGAAAGAAAACTAATGATGATTTGGCATTCGGTACTTGCCGTTAAGGGGGCATCTTGGTAAAATAATAATGTAGTCGATGTCAGTTGAAAAGGAGGCAGCCATGCTTATTACAGATATGATAGATACCGGTAATGGATCTTCGCAGGGGATCATGATGAAAGGTCCGGGCGGAGAAGGACATCCGAATATGATAGTGATACAGTGCAAAAGAGGATATCTGATGTGCGGATATCTGAATCTTGAGGCAGCAGAGAAGTTTAAGGATGCTGCAGTGCTGGTGGGTGGAGCAGATTTTGACGAGGTCCTTGGGAATCCTGTCAAGGGAATGACCACTGCAGCAAGAGAGCTCGGGATCACAGATGGCATGACCGGATACGATGCAGCAGCCATCCTGAACCGATGAGCAGCCATTACAGGCGGCAGAACCGCCGCCATGAGCCTCTCTACAGGAGCTTTGGATACGCGATAAGCGGTATAGGACAGTGCATCCGTGACGAGAGAAATATCAGGATTCATCTGGTCTTTACAGCACTGGTGGTTGTCGGAGGGATCGTGCTTCATATATCACTGCAGGAATGGATAGTATGTCTTATACTGTTCGGACTGGTGATAAGCCTTGAGCTTGTCAATACGGCAGTGGAGAGCACGGTGGATCTTGTCACAGAGGAGAGGCATCCGCTGGCAAAGAAGGCAAAGGATACAGCCGCAGGAGCAGTCCTGGTATCGGCAGTATTTGCGGCAGTGATAGGACTTTTGATCTTTGTTCCAAAGATCATGGACTTTTTTAAATGATACAGGAGGTAAATGAAATGTCAGAAGAAGGGATCATTACAGGAGCAGTAAAGAAGGTTTTTCTCGCCGGAGTCGGGGCGGCGGCTGTGACAGCTGATAAGAGCGCTGAGCTTTTCTCGGGACTTGTCGAGAAGGGAGCCACCACAGTAGAGCGCGGAAGAGAGATGAACCGCGAGCTTAAGCACAACGCAAAGCAGAAGGCTAAGGAGAGAAAGGAAAAGGCAAAGGATTATGCGGAGTCGGATAATCCGATCGGAGATCTGAACGCTATCCTTGCCGGAATGACAGCAGAGCAGCTAGATGCTCTTGGGGAGAGAATAGATGAGGCAAAGGAAAAGGCATTCGGGAGGGAAAAGGAAGCCGGGGAAGACGAAGAAAAGAAGGACTGATGAAGGACGATACATCAAGGCTTAGAGAGATCACAGCTGTTCTTCACAGATACCATATCACACGAGGAGTGACGCCTGAGAAGCTGAGACAGATACTTGAGGACCTGGGCCCTACATATGTGAAGCTGGGACAGATCATGTCACTTCATTCGGATATACTCCCGAAGGCATATTGCAATGAGCTTATGAAGCTGACCTCAGAAGTAAAGCCCATGCTTTTTGGCGAGGTCGAAAAGATCCTCAATGAATCCTATGGCAAGGACTGGAAGGAGGTATTTGGCTCGATAGATGAGGAGCCGATTGGCTCGGCTTCTATCGCCCAGGTCCACAGGGCGGTGCTTCGCGATGGAAGCCCAGTGATAATAAAGGTCAGACGGCGCGGTATAGCAACGACTATGAAGCGGGACATAGAGCTTCTGCATAAGGCAGTAAGGGTACTGCCGGCAGCAGTTCCAAGGCTCAGAGGAATAGTGGATCTCGATATGGTCCTGGACGAGCTCTGGTCGGTGGCAAAGGAGGAGATGGACTTTACCAGAGAGGCAGCCAATATGGAGGAGTTCGCTGAGAAGAACGAGGGGATCGCCTATATTGCCGTGCCAAAGCTCTATAAAGAATATACCACCCATCATGTACTGGTGATGGAGTATATAGATGGCTTTGCTATAAATGATAAGGCCGCGCTTTCAGATCGTGGCTATGATCTGACGGAGATAGGCAGGAAGTTCGCCAACAGCTTCATAAAGCAGGTGATGGACGACGGCTTTTTCCATGCGGATCCCCATCCCGGCAATGTAAAGATCCGCGAGGGTAAGATCGTCTGGCTTGATATGGGCATGATGGGCCGTCTCGATGATAGGGACCGCAGGATAATGATCCGCGGAGTCGAGGCTATAGCCATGCATGATATATCAAGAGTCACAGACGCGGTACTGGATCTCGGTGTCTTCTGGTCAAAGCCTGACAGGGATTCACTCTATGATGATATCAGGGATTTCCTTCAGCGCTATCAGTCAAAGGGTATGGGAGACATAGATCTGGCTGTGGCGATGAGCGACATGATGGATATCATGAAGGAAAATCATATGAGTATGCCACATGGCATGACTATGCTTGCAAGAGGCCTTACCCAGGTCGAGGGAGTGCTCGCTTACATTAGTCCTGAGGTCAATATGATGGAGATAGCCTATCAGAGGCTTATCGAGGAGAGACTTAAGGAGCCGGATATAAAGGGAGAGCTTGGCCATATAGGAAGAAAGCTGTGGCGGATGAGCGTAAACGGCTCGGAGATCCCTTCTCTTACCTCAGAGATCATGAAGGAGTATCTGCGTGGAAAGGGTCAGATGACCCTTGACCTTAAGCCCACTGATTCGCTCACGGCAGTGATCGACCGGGCAGTAAGAAATCTCGTGATTGGCCTGTGTATACTTGGACTTCTGGTCGGATCAAGTATAATATGTGCTACTGATCTCAGACCGAAGATACTTGGGATCCCCTTTCTTGGCTTTATAGGCTTTTTTATTGCAGTAAGCGCGATAATCTATTTCACATCCAGATACTTCATCAGGAAGATCATAAGGAGACGAAGGAACCGTCCGAGGAAAGGACGCTACAGGAACAGCATCGGAGGTAGGATCAGATGAGAGTCAGGCTTGTGGTAGCCTATGACGGAACGGATTACTGTGGATGGCAGGTTCAGTCAAACGGGATCACGGTTCAGGAGGAGTTGAACAGGGCGCTTTCTGACCTGTTCGGCAGACAGACAGAGACTATAGGGGCCAGTAGGACTGATTCCGGAGTCCATGCCCTGGGCAATGTAGCAGTCTTTGATACCGATTCGCGTATGCCGGCAGAAAAAATAGCCTATGCCTTAAACGAGCGCCTTCCAAAGGATATAGTGGTACAGAGCTCAAAGCAGGTGGCAGATGATTTCCATCCCAGATTTGCAAAGACCAGGAAGGTCTATGAATACCGGATCCTAAACCGGACCTTTCCGGATCCGCTCCTTTCCAGATATTCCTACTTTTTTCACAGGAAACTCGATGCAGAGCTAATGGACCGTGAGGCCTCCTGTCTGGTCGGTGAGTATGATTTCACAAGCTTTGCCTCTGTGAAGTCGCAGACAAACAGCTTCGTAAGGACTATCTATGCCCTGAATGTGAGGCGGTCGGATGACGGTATGATCACTATCCATGTGGAGGGCAACGGCTTCCTCTATAACATGGTCCGGATAATTGCCGGTTCACTCATAATGGTAGGGAGCGGCCAGAGGCAGGAGGGCTTCATAGCAGGGGCCCTTGCCGCAAGGGACAGGGAGGCAGCAGGCCCGACAGCTCCGCCACAGGGACTTATCCTTGTGCGCATAGACTATTAGATTGGAGAAATGATGAGACAGGACAAGTACGGGATCAATGTGAAGAAATGGTGCAGGGAGCATGAAAAGCAGGTAGAGGGATTCCTCTCAGGCGATCACACGGCAGAGGAGACGAAGAGAGAGCTTTCCTATCATCTGAGGAAGCTGCATTTCCTTGCGCATGAGAGGTTTATCCATCTAATCGTGGTATTTTTTACTATAGTGATCACTCTCTGTGCGCTTATGGTCATGCTCTTTCTTCCGGAGACCTTTCTGGCCTCAGCACCAATATTTCTGGGATTTCTGATCCTTCTGGCCTTTTACCTGGCACATTATTTTTTCCTTGAGAATACAGTTCAGCACTGGTACAGGCTTTATGAGGAGCTTTTGAGAAAGATACCTGAGTATTGTGATGTTATTATGAATGTCAACTCGTAATATTGCACAAAAATAGCTGACAATATTTGTAAAACGTGACGGTTCTTGTAAAAATCAGACAAAACCCCTTGACAATGATCGCAAGTGGTATTAGAATACAGTCATAGAGAAACAAAGGAAGCTTCCAATAAACCATAGATTAGTGAAGGCGGTGAGCAGGAAACTTTAGCCGAGATGAAACTTACAGACATTATTTTTACAAACACTAAGTCGTCCCTCACCAGAGATGCATAGCAGACCATCCTGATACAGTGAGAAGGAATCCGAGCAGAGTGAAGGTCGGACAAGCGGATGCGATCTACATACATCCGAGGAGAGACGGATTAGTCACAGACTCGTAAACCCAATTGAATATGTTTTCTAGAAAGATAACAGATCTGTTGGATATATAGGGAGAAACGAATACAATACATCACTGATGACCAGAAGCCGCCCACGCAAGTGGACGGCTTTTTGTGACTTATACAAGCTTACCGTGCTTCTCGTATCTTCTGACTTCTGTTGCAGTATTTGTCTCATCGACTAAGACTACAACAGGCTTTTCTATTTCCTCATGGTCTATATCAGCATTTGCATAGCACATGATTATCACATGGTCGCCTACCGAGGCCTTCCTTGCGGCGGCACCGTTCAGGCAGATGATACCGCTGCCGGCCTCGCCGGCTATCACATAGGTGGAGAAACGTTCGCCGTTTTCCACATCAGCGATCTCGACCTTCTCATATTCCCTGATATGAGCGGCTTCCATAAGCTCCTCGTCTATAGTGATGCTTCCTACATAGTTGAGCTCCGCCTGAGTCACTATGGCACGGTGGATCTTGGATTTTAGGATAGTAATCTGCATTTTATCACCTCACAATGATATTGTCGATAAGACGTACCTTGCCTATATAGACAGCAATGGCAATGAGAGTCTCTTCTCCGTCAAGAGTCTTTTTAGGCTTTAGTCTGGTGAAATCGACTGCGCTTACATAGTCTATCCTGGCCAGAGGCTCTGTCTTTATTTTTTCTGTGATAAGGGCTGTGATCTTATCCAGATCCTTTTCTCCAGAATCTATCATGGCTCTTGCGTCGCGAAGAGAGGCAGAAAGGATGACAGCAGCTTTTCTTTCCTCAGGAGAAAGATAGGTGTTTCTTGAACTCTTTGCCAGACCGTCCTCCTCGCGGATGATAGGGCAGCCGATTATCTCGATGTTGTAGTTTAAGTCATGGACCATACGCTTTACGACAGCCAACTGCTGGGCATCCTTCTGTCCGAAGTAGGCTCTGTCGGCCTCTGCTATATGGAAAAGCTTGGTCACTACAGTGCAGACTCCATCAAAGTGTACAGGACGGACAGCCCCGCAGAGCCCCTCTGTAAGAGTGTCCACATGGACCTTAGTGAAGTGGCTCTCTCCGTACATCTCCTCAGGAGTCGGATGGAAGATAAGGTCAGCTCCGATCGATTCACAGAGCCTCTTGTCAGCCTCAAAATCACGAGGATAGCTATCAAGGTCCTCGTTAGGACCGAACTGGGTAGGGTTTACGAAGTCAGAAACGATCACGCGGTCGTTTTCCTCCCTTGCTCTCTTTATCAGAGAGGCGTGTCCCTCGTGCAGATAGCCCATAGTAGGCACGAGACCTATGGACTCACCATTTTTCTTCCATTCATTTACATATTTTTTTACATCAGCAATTGTAAGAGCAATGATCATTTCTTTAATTCCTCCATTACTTCATCAGATATCTTAAAGGTATGTTCGCCAGTCACCGGGAAGGAGCGCTTCTTTACCTGATCGGAATATTCATTAAAGGCATCCTTCATTTCGCGTCCTATATGGGCAAAATGCTTTACAAATTTCGGAGCCAGGCCGTCATACATATCGAGCATATCCTGATAGACAAGAATCTGCCCGTCACAGCCCGCTCCGGCTCCTATTCCTATAGTAGGTATAGCTATCTCCTCTGTGATCAGGGATGCCAGCTTTTCAGGTACGCATTCAAGCGTCAGCATAAAGGCGCCGGCCTGCTCGATCTTTTTTGCATCATCGATTAGCTCTCTGGCACGGGAGACATTCCTGCCCTGGACCTTGAAGCCGCCGAAGGCGTTTACTGACTGGGGTGTGAGCCCTATATGGGCGACTACAGGGATCTGGGCGTCTACAATGGCTCTTATCCTGGAACAGTATTTGGCGCCGCCCTCGAGCTTTACGGCATTTGCATGGCCCTCCTTTATCAGGCGGCCGGCGTTTTCTACGGCCTGCTGGTCAGAGATGTGATATGACATGAAGGGCATATCGGCTACTAGAAAGGTATTCTTAAGCCCTCTTGAGACACAGGCACTGTGATGTATCATATCCTCCATAGTGACAGGAAGGGTATCCTCGTAGCCCATCATCGTCATTCCCAGAGAGTCGCCAACCAGCACCGCATCGATAGCTGACTGCTCGATAAGCCTTGCGGTCGTGAAATCATAGCAGGTAAGCATTGCGATCTTATCGCCATCTGTCTTCATTTTCTGAAGAGTAGTTACTGTCTGTTTTTTTAATGCCATAATGATTCCTCCAGATCATCATACCTTCTCGAAGGATTTTTCTCTTCTGCCAGCCTGATAAGCTTTTCTGATAAGAGCCGGTAAAGCTGTCTGTCAGACGGGTCAGAAAGACAGGACAGGTGCTTACCCACCGTATCCTTATCTGCCCTCTCTACAGGACCTGTAAGGGCTGCTACGGGCCCCTTTTCTGCCACAGAGCTGGCATTGGATATAAAGATGGGAGTAAGTATCTTCCTGGCATCCTCTGCCCCAAAGCCGGCCTGAGAGAGCAGGTCAGTCGCCCAGGAAAAAAGAGCGACCACGAAATTGCTTGATACAGCGCAGGCCAGGTGGTAGATAGCCTTATCCTTACTTGCTATAGGAAGGACATTAAGTCCTGCCTCCCTGAAAAATAAAGCTGCTCCATCAGGAGCTCCTTCGATAGTGAAAATAGTGGATGAAAAATCTCCGGCGGCCTTATATGGATCTGATATGGCCATTGCCGGATGAAGAGAGAAACCGCACGCACCGCACAGATCAGGGAAAACAGAGGAGGAGTATGCACCGCTCGTATGAATGATCCACTTACTGGTAAGATCATCTGCCGATGCGGCAAGCTCCCCTGCGACATCCCTGATAGAAGCGTCCGGAACCGTTAAAAAAAGGATATCGCTGTGACTGGCGATATCCATGTAATCATTAAAAACTGATGCGCCGGCTGCTCTTGCCGACAAAGCTGCATGATCCCTGCTGTGACTCAGATAACCCGATATGGGGTAGCCCCTTTCGTGGAAATAGATTCCAAGGGCTGTGCCTACCTTTCCGGCACCTATAAAGCCAATCCTCATTCCATCACCTCCATTATGCTTGCTGCTTACATAAAGTCAACTGCGAGAAGCGATCCCGGAATGCAAATCCCATGCTGGTACAGTTTCTTTCGAATACCATCCGAATGATAGGGTAGCGCATTTGAATGGATTTGTAAAGGGTTAATTTTTACCCTGGGACAGGATATGCTATAATCATAAATAAAAGTATTTTTGAGCAAAAAAAGGAGCTTACTATGATAAATATGCCTGAGGTGGGACTTGGCACCACCGTTTTCTGGAACAGGAATGAGGATGCTGAAGAGGCAATGGGGCGTGCTATAAATGAGGGCCTTGTGAGCCTTATTGACACGGCCGAGATGTACGGGACGGGCAGGAGCGAGGAGGCTCTGGGACGGGTGCTTTCCCGGTGCAGAAGAGAGGATATCTATCTGGTGGATAAGATCCTGCCGGATAATGCGACAAAAGAGGGCTTTGGCAGAAGTCTTAAGAGGTCTCTTATGCGGCTTGGAACCGACTATATAGACCTCTATCTGCTGCACTGGCGAGAGAAGGCTGATCTGGCCTTCGTCGCTGACGCTATGAATGATGCGGTAAAGGAGGGCCTTATCCTGCACTGGGGAGTTTCGAATTTCGATGTGTCCGATATGGAGGATCTGTTTGCTGTAGAGCATGGAAGTGACTGCTGTGTAGATCAGGTCCTCTACAATATCTGTCATCGCGGGATAGAGTACGACCTTCTTCCCTGGCTTAAGGAGCATGATGTACGCCCTATGTCGTATTCCACTCTTGGGTCTGCATCCACCGGCGATCTGAAAAGATGCGAATGCAATGAGCACATAAGGAGGATAGGAGAGGAGATGGGCCTTAGTCCGGCTGCCATAATGCTGGCCTTTGATCTGAGGACTCACGATCTGACTGCCCTTTTCTCAAGCTCCACCTACCAGCATATAGTATCTGACCTTAAGGGCCTTTATGCAGACTTAGATCCCTATATGGCAGAGCTTGACAAGAGCTTTCCTGCACCTTGTGGAAAAGTCCCTCTTGAGAAGATATAGATGATAGGGGCGGTTGCAGAGCTTTCTCATTCTCTCGTATTTTTCCAGATTGGGGCTGGATGGATCTGTAACTGCAAGCTGTCTGGTCTGATCCTCAAAGCGTAATCGGATATCGCCCATAAGGTCTTCTATAAATGTCTCACTATTATTAGCAAATTTCCTTTATCTGATCTACAGGGATCAAAAAAAGCAGTAACCCTACCAGTGTATGTATCATGCCGGGCTTTGGATCCATAGGCCTTATTCGAGAAATCGAGACATTTGTTATCGAGTTTAACGGGATAAAAAATCTCGCCCTCTCATAACACCGTTTTCTATTATAAACGGGTTTGTAATAACCTGTCGGGGCCTTTTTGATTTTTTGATCGGAATATTATCAACACTGCTCATGACATACATCTTATAAAAAGGCGAGAGCCCACTATAGTGGACCCTCGCCTGTGAAATTCGATTTCTCATATGAAGACTCAGGTCTTCATAATTGATGTTACTGAAGGAGAGAAAGCACTCCCTGGTTACTCTGGTTAGCCTGAGCCAGCATTGACTGTCCTGCCTGAGCAAGGATATTATTCTTGGAGTACTGAACCATCTCCTTGGCCATATCTGTATCACGGATACGTGACTCAGCTGACTGGGTGTTCTCAGATACGTTGTCAAGGTTTGCGATAGTGTGCTCGAGACGGTTCTGAACAGCACCGAGATTAGCACGCTGGGTAGAGACTTTGTCGATAGCGGACTGAACCTTATCCATAGCGGATTCAGCACCATCGTGGGTGGTGACATCAAGACCACCGACGGATCCAACAGGACCTGAGACAAGCTCACTTGCAGATGCGATCTTTCCGGCAGTTGTACCATCAATTGTTATTTTATCGCCAGCTTTACCCACTAATGGTGTCGTGGAGTCTTTTGTTTTGATATCGACAGATGCGCTTGAGTTTGCCGATGTCGCACCGTCGGCTGCGATTTTCCCGTCGGTGCCTATCTCGTACCACCCGGCTGTTGTGGCTTTGTTGGTAACGCCCGTTGCGAAATCTGCGGTTTTTATTGTTTCTGCGTCGTAGTAGACATATGATTTGCCTGTTGCGAGGGCAGCGCCGGTTCCATCGTAGAGCATGTCACCGTACTTCGCTGAGATCTCATCTGTGCTTAGACTGTTCGGGTGTGTTGCTGGTTTAGAGTGGTTTTCTGCGGATGTTACTTTTTTATCTGCGCCAAGTGAGATCTTATCACCATTCTTAGCGTTTTTAAAACCTTCATTTTTCTTTTGCGGGTCTGTTAGAGTCAGAGCTTGACCTTTAGCGATTTTACCATCTGCATCTACCTCATACCAACCAGCACCGGCATCAACTGCAAGAGCGGTATCAGATTTCCCATCGCCGTCTGTGTCTCTTTCAGATGTAGTAGGTGTGTGGTCGAAGTACATGTATGTCGTGCTGGCAGTTCCGTTAGTTAGTGCTAACGCACCATACTGTTTCTGCACTTCGTCGGTTGTCAGTGACACTGTAGCTGTTGTAGCCGAGCCGTCTGACAGTCCCAGTCCCTTTGCGCTCATCTCGCCGATATTCAGCTCTATAGTCTGTCCTGAGAGTGAGCCTACCTGCAGGTTCTTCTTAGAGAACGAGCCATCGAGCAGGTTCATCGTGTTGAACTGTGTAGTAGATGATACACGGTCGATCTCTGAGGTGAGCTGGTCTACCTCGAGCTGGATCTGCTTCCTGTCCTGTGTGGTATTAGTATCGTTAGCAGCCTGTGTGGAAAGCTCATTCATTCTCTGAAGCATTGAATGTACTTCATTAAGGGCACCCTCGGCTGTCTGTACTACTGAGATACCATCCTGAGCATTGGTTGAAGCTCTGTCAAGTCCGCGGACCTGGGATCTCATCTTCTCGGAAATAGCAAGTCCTGCTGCATCGTCAGCTGCTCTGTTGATCTTGTATCCGGAAGAAAGCTTCTCTGTGCTCTTGGCCTGAGCTCCTGTTGTGATGCCGAGCATCCTGTTGGCATTGGCTGCCTGCATGTTGTGCTGTACTACCATAATAATTACCTCCATGTAATCTCTGGCTGCCGTGTCCTTTAGAACCATCCGGCAAGCCTTAGTGTGAAGCGGGAATCCCTTTCCCGCAGTTCCTGTATGAATCCGCCTCCCGATGTCGTAGTGCACATGGACGGGGCAGGAGAGGATTCTATGTATGTGGAGTGCAACTTTCTGGTATGAAATAGTGCATTGAAAAGATAAAAAGATATAGTAATTTCTCTATCCGGCTGATATAATAGAGACAGAAAGTAACTGTCACAAAAGCAAACAGTTTTTTACAGGAGGAGAATATGGCAGATGTGAACAGGGAGTATAAGGACAGACTCTTTAAGTTTATCTTTGGCAATCCAGCGAACAAGGCCTGGACGCTATCACTTTACAATGCTATCCGTGGATCAGCTTATACCGATCCGGAAGCTATAAGCTTCAATACGATAGAGGACGCAGTGTATATGGGGATGAAGAATGATGTATCCTTTATCATAAGCTCAGATATGGAGCTGTGGGAGCATCAGAGCACCTTCAACCCGAATATGCCGATGAGATTCCTGCTCTACTCAGGAGATCTCTATGATAAGTACATAAAAAGCAGCAGCTACTATGAGTACAGCAGCCTGATCCAGAATATCCCTGCTCCCAGATGTGTCTGCTTTTACAATGGCATGCGGGATGAGCCTGAGAGCAGTGTCCTTCGGCTTAGTGATGCATATGAGGGTGACGGAGATATCGAGGTCCTCGTCACCATGCTTAATATCAACTATGGCAAGAACAAGGCGCTGATGGAGGCCTGCAGACCGCTGCGTGAGTATGCCTGGTTTATAGACAGGGTCCGCACGCTACAGAAGGATAAGAACGATCTTGGAGCAGCGGTATATACCGCCATTGATCAGATGCCGGATGACTATATGATAAAGCCATTCCTGCTTGACAACAGAAGCGAGGTGATGAAGATGGTACTGACTGAATACGATCAGGAAAAAACTATTGAAAAGGCTGTAGATGAAGGACGAAGAGAAGGAAGAAACGAAGGAAGAAAAGAAGGCCTAAAAGAAGGCCGTGATGAAAGAAATGTCGAAGTTGCTACTGAACTGCTTCAGGACGGAAACCATACAGTCTCGTTTATCTCAAGGATCAGCAGACTTCCGGAATCAGCGATAAGGAAGCTGGCTGATAAGCTGCATGTGACGGCACTTTAAATTAAGTCATGTGAAATTCAAGTGGGGCTCTGGGAGACCGGGGCCCTTTATTATAGATCGAAGATCCCAAGTCCCAGATGTGTCTGCTTTTACAATGGCATGCGGGATGAGCCTGAGAGCAGTGTCCTTCGGCTTAGTGATGCATATGAGGGTGATGGGGATATAGAGGTCCTCGTCACTATGCTTAATATCAACTATGGCAAGAACAAGGCGCTGATGGAGGCCTGCAGACCGCTCCGTGAGTATGCCTGGTTTATCGACAGGGTCCGCACGCTACAGAAGGATAAGAACGATCTCGAGGCAGCGGTATATACCGCCATTGATCAGATGCCGGAAGACAATATGATAAAGCCATTCCTGCTTGACAACAGAAGCGAGGTGATGAAGATGGTACTGACTGAATACGATCAGGAAAAAACTATTGAAAAGGCTGTAGATGAAGGACGAAGAG